>CAYXFJ010000025.1:0-3373 GCA_964464265.1 uncultured bacterium | reverse complement strand
TTCCCAACACCTGTTGTTCCCAGAAAAATGAACGATCCGACAGGCCGGTTCTCGTCCTGAAGTCCGGCCCTGGCCCTTCGTATCGCATTGGCCACGGTTTCCACAGCCTCATCCTGACCGATCACTCTCTGCCCTATGCGTTCCTCCATTCGAAGCAGCTTCTCCCTTTCTCCTTCCATCATTCTGGAGACAGGTATACCTGTCCATTTGGCGACAACTTCAGCGATATCCTCCTCGTCTACCTCCTCTTTGAGCATCTTCCTGTCCTTCTGAAGGGAGATGAGCTTCCTGTTGACATCCTCCAGGCTCTTGTTCAATTCCGGAATACGGCCGTATTTCAGTTCAGCAGCAAGCTGAAGCTGGCCTTCTCTTTCCGCTTTTGCGGATTCAGACCTGGCCTGTTCCAGCTTTTCCTTCAGCTGCCGGATTTCCTGTATGGTCTCCTTCTCCATTTGCCAGTGTGCCCGGAGCTCCTTCGCGTCCTCTTCCTGTTCCGCCAGCTCTTTTTCGATCTTTTTCAGCCTTGTTCTTGACTTTTCATCCTTCTCTTTTTTTATGGCCTGGCGCTCGATCTCGAGCTGTCTGATCCTCCTCTCCACCTCATCCAGTTCCTCGGGCATGGAATCAATTTCAATACGCAATTTAGAAGCTGACTCATCCATCAAATCGATGGCCTTATCCGGAAGAAAACGGTCTGTGATGTACCTGTTGGAAAGTACAGCTGCAGCCACAATAGCACTGTCCTGTATGCGCACTCCATGGTGCACCTCGTAACGCTCCTTCAACCCCCTGAGTATTGAAATGGTATCCTGAACGGATGGCTCGCCGACCATGACCGGCTGAAAACGCCTCTCGAGAGCTGCATCCTTTTCCACATGCTTCCGGTATTCGTCCAGGGTGGTCGCACCCACACAGCGGAGTTCTCCCCTTGCCAGTGCAGGTTTCAGCATATTCGAAGCGTCTACCGCTCCTTCTGCCGCTCCGGCCCCCACCAGGGTGTGCAACTCGTCGATGAAAAGAATGATCTGGCCGTCGGATTCCTGGACTTCACGCAGGACCGCCTTCAGTCGATCCTCGAACTCGCCCCGGTATTTGGCACCGGCGATCAGAGCTCCCATATCCAGAGCCACGATACGCTTGGATTTAAGGTTCTCCGGAACATCTCCTGCCACGATGCGCTGGGCAATCCCTTCTGCAATGGCTGTTTTCCCCACTCCGGGCTCTCCGATCAGAACAGGATTGTTCTTGGTGCGCCTGGAGAGCACCTGCAGCACGCGCCTGATCTCCTCATCCCTTCCTATCACAGGATCCAGCTTCTGCTGTCTGGCCAGATCATTGAGATCTCTTCCATATCTCCTGAGCGCCTGATATTTTTCCTCAGGGCTCTGATCAGTGACCCTCTGGCCTCCGCGTATATCCTTCAGTACGCTGAGTATTGCCGCTTCATCGATGCCGGATTCCCTCATCAGCACAGAAGCCTGTGAATCTGTGGTGGCAAGACCCAGCACCAGATGTTCGACAGAGACATACTCGTCTTTGAGTTTTTCGGAGTGTTTCAGGGCGCTCTCCAGAACCTGGTTGAGCGTTCTGGACATATATACTCCCTCCACTCCACTGACTTTCGGAAAACGCGAGATCGCTTCCTGTGTTCTGTCCTGGAGCCCGGAAGGAGAAGCCCCGATCTTTTTCACCAGTGTACTGAACAAACCCTCACGGTCTTCGGACAGAGCCATCAGCAGATGTTCCGGTTCAATCTGCTGATGGCCGTATTCCATGGCAAGCTTCTGGGCTCTTCCCAGAGCTTCCTGAGACTTGATTGTCAAACGGTCCAGTATCATAGGTTTTCCTGCTTCCTTATCCTGTTATTCGATCTGAATAGGGATCTCTCTCGGCTTGACCCGCTCGTGTTTGGGAAGCGTGACCGTCAGAATACCATGCTCAATTTTTGCGGAGATCTTGCTGACGTCGATGACTTCGCCGATACGGAAAAGCCTGTAGTAATTTCCCTCTTCCGCCTCCTTTAAAAGATAGGTGGCATCCTCATTCTGCGGTTTGCCGAACTTGCCGTAAATCGTCAGCTCTCCTTCAGCCAGCTTGACCTCAATTCCATCTTTCCTGACACCCGGCATAAAAGCTTCCATGACATAATTATCATCCGTTTCCACGATATTCACGGAAGGGGCTATGAGCTTTCCGTCTTTCCATTCTTCTCTGATCATCTCTTTATCCATTCTTATTCTCCTTTCACTTGTCGTCGTCCACGACTTCAAAATCCGCATCCTCTACCTTCTGGCCAGTCTCCTTTTTAAAGCCTTCGGCTTCTCCGCCGGGGGCTTGGGGTCCTGCCCCGGCTGAGGTCTGAGCGTACATGGCAGAGGCAGCCTCCTGCCATATCTGGTTCAGGGCATCCGTGGCGGATTTCAGTTCATTGATATTGCTGCCTTTGATGGCTTCCTTGACGCGTCCGACAGCAGCCTCGATCTTTCCTCTGGCAGCGCCGTCAATCTTGTCTCCATACTCTTTCAGGTTCTTCTCTGTTTGATAAACCAGATTATCCGCTGAATTCTTGATATCGACTTCCTCGCGTTTCTTTTTATCTTCTGATGCATGGACCTTGGCGTCACTGACCATTTTTTCGATTTCTTCCTTGGTCAGACCGCTCGAGGATTCAATACGTATGGATTGTTCCTTTCCTGTGGCCTTGTCCTTGGCGGCAACATTGAGGATACCGTCCGCGTTGATATCAAAAGTGACTTCTATCTGGGGAATGCCGCGCGGAGCAGGAGGAATTCCGTCCAGGTGGAATTTACCGATGGTTTTGTTATACAGAGCCATTTCCCTCTCACCCTGGAGCACATGGATCTCCACACTGGTCTGTCCATCCGAAGCAGTAGAGAAGATTTCGCTCTTTTTCGAGGGAATGGTGGTGTTCTTTTCGATCAGTTTGGTGAATACGCCTCCCAGGGTCTCGATGCCGAGAGAGAGCGGTGTGACATCCAGAAGCAGAACATCCTTCACCTCTCCTCCCAGAACCCCGCCCTGTATGGCAGCACCCACGGCTACCACCTCATCCGGATTCACCCCTTTATGGGGTTCCTTCCCGAATATTTCTTTGACGATCTCCTGGACTCTCGGTACGCGGGTCATACCGCCGACAAGAATAACCTCATCGATATCGCTCGCTGTATATCCCGCATCCTTTAATGCGATATGGCAGGGATTGATGGTCCGTGCGAACAGATCATCACAGAGCTGTTCAAATTTCGCCCGGGTCAGGGTCATGTTCAGATGCTTGGGACCGGTATCCGTCGCTGTGATGAAAGGAAGATTGATCTCCGTCTCTTGGGTGGTCGAAAGCTCAATCTTGGCTTTT
>CAYXFJ010000024.1:15163-20019 GCA_964464265.1 uncultured bacterium | reverse complement strand
AATCCACACGGTTGGAACTGGTGTCTCGAATACAATGATCGAGGGCAATAATATCGGAACGGATATTACCGGGCTGGGAGCTATTCCCAATGAAGAGGGCTTAAAAATTAGTTATTCCTCCAATAACAGGATAGGTCCGTCAAATATCATCGCTTTCAATGAAAATTGCGGTGTCATTATTGGAGATCCGGAGGCCGTTTCCAACACGGTGACCCAGAACTCCATACACAGTAATGGTCGTAAAGGGATAAGTCTCCAGGGTGGTGCGAATCTGGGAATCTCTGCACCGGTCATTACCGGCACGAGCCCTGTGGCCGGCACTGCTCAGGCGAATGCGACAGTGGAAATTTTTTCCGGTCCGGATAACGAAGGCATGTATTACGAGGGTGTTGTATATGCGGACGCTTCAGGGAATTTCACGTGGAGCGGGACTCCGCAAGGGGAGTGCGTGACAGCCACAGCTACGGATGCGGACGGAAATACATCAGCATTTTCTGACAGTGTTCAGGTTTCAACCGGTGTGAGGAGAACTGCAGGGATCCCTGAAGTATTTCTGCTGGCGCAGAACTACCCGAACCCATTCAATTCAGAAACAGTGATACCTATCGGTGTTCCGAACGTCAGCCGGGTGACGATCGTTGTGTACGATGTGCTGGGGCATGAGCTGCGTACTCTGGTGGATAAAACCTGTGAACCCGGTTATTTCGAGGTGCTTTTCGATGCAAACGGACTGTCTTCCGGCGTCTATTTTTACAGGATCGAGGCAGGTGGGGCAAGGAAGGTCGTGAAGATGCTGCTTCTGGAGTGAAAAGGGAGGGACTGGAAGCTCGTAAATATTTCTGGTACGATTTCTGCAATGATTTTTCTGGTGACCGGGAATACCCGGTATGATAGAGGGATGAGAAGCCCTGCTCCGGGTTGGCCATGCAACACCGGGCGTTTGCTTCACGGAGACACTTTGTTCCGGGGACCTGCCGCTGCAGGTATCCGCTTATTGGAGAAGATAGGGGAAACCTGGAGAGGCGGGCATCTCATAAATCGAAAAAAAATCTTGACATTCAGGCGATTTTTTGATATATTTTTATCTGAATTATCAGGGAGTATGCCTATAGAAGTTCGTTAAAGGTTTGGTGGAATTGCGTTTGATTACACACTGCAGAAGGAATATGGTCTGTCCACTGACCTGAAACGGACTTTTTTCGATACCAAACCGAATGCTACGGGTCCGTATTTGCTTCTGCAGATAGCCCTGAAGCTTCGGTTTTTTATTTCTTAAGTTCTGGAGGAAACTCGTATGAAGAAATTATTGATTTATCTGCTCGTTGCAGCCATGAGCCTGACGGTTGTATCCAACCTGTTTGCCGTGAGCCAGGCAGCCGTTCTCTTCCTGCTCATCTCTCCAGGCGCAAGAGCTGCGGGTATGGGCGAGGCCTTTGTGGCGCTTTCGGACGATGCCACGGCCGCGTACTGGAATCCCGCGGGACTCGCTTTTCAGACCGGCCGCGAGATCACGATCATGCATGCCAAATGGCTTCCCCAGCTTGTCTCGGACATGGCGTACGAGTTCATCGCCTACCGCCAGTACTTCGAGAGTCTCGGAGGAACGCTGGGAGGGAATATCACCTTCCTCAACCTCGGTGAACAGGTCCGTACAGGGGAGTCGGGTCCTGAGCCCATCGAAACCTTCACGAGCTGGGATCTGGCCGTGACTCTCTGTTATGCCACGAAAGTCACGGAGAACCTGGGGCTCGGTCTGGGCATGCGCTACATTCGCAGCAATCTCTCGCCTGTGGGAGCGGGAGAGGAAAAGGGCCAGGGCGTGGGAAATGCGTTCGCCGTGGATCTGGGCATCCTGTACCATCTTTCTTTTTTCAAAAGACTGACCTTCGGAGCCAACCTGTCCAATCTGGGGCCCAAGATCACGTATATCGATGCGGCACAGGCGGATCCCCTGCCCACCAATCTCAAGATCGGCTTCGCTTTTAAGGTGCTGGATTCCGAATACAACCGTATGGTCCTGACCATGGACACGAATAAACTGCTTGTGGTCCGCCACAAGGACAAGGAACCCGATCCCTTTTACACGGCTATTTTTACTGCATGGGGCGACGGATCCGTAGAGCAGCAGCTCAACCAGCTGATCAGCTCTGCGGGTGTGGAATATATATACAATAATATGATTTTCCTCAGGGCAGGATACTACTACGATCAGGAAGGAAATGTCAAATACCCGTCCTTCGGTGCGGGACTGCAGTACGGATTCGGGAATACGAAATTCCGTTTCGATTTTGCCTATGTGGCTGCCGAGCAGGGTCATCCGCTATCCGATACAATGCGTTTTTCACTGACAGCAGGATTCTAAAACAGTGTTCTGAGATGCATATGCATTCGAATGCGGGATACCGGCAGAGTCCCTGAGACGGAAGAAAGGAAATTCAGGAATTCCACCGGTTGCACGCACGCAATGCTCTATCATCAGTTTTTTGAAATACCCCGCATCTCGTAAGTGGGGTATTTTTATATAGCATGGAGTTCGCATGAAGTATGGCCTGAAAATCCTCTTGCTCTTCATTCTCCCTGCCTGTCTTGACGCATCCGGTCGAGAGCCGGTCCGCCCTGCGCGATACCCTTCCCGCTATCATGCGGGAAGCAGTTCGAGGCGCAACCTGTTGAAAAGCGCCCGGTTCCGCTGGGAAAACGGACGTATAGAATTGTTGAAGGAGGCACGCGGCCAGGTGGTTTTTCAAACAGAACCGGCGTTCACCCGGTCGGGTGCACAGTCGGATCATATGCTAGGTGCACGGGCGCAGCATATGGAATATCAATCGGTCAAAAATACAGAGCCTCAGACCCTCCGCATACTGGCTCTGCGCGTCGAGTTCCAGGAGGATGAGGACGAAGAGACCACGGGTAACGGCAGGTTCGATCTTTCCCGGCCGGCAGCTCCCGCGATCGATGCCCCTCCCCATGACAGAAGGTATTTCGAGAATCAGCTTTTCGCTCTTTCGAGTTATTACCGGAACGTGTCCCGAGGAAAACTGATCCTAACAGGCGACGTTTCCGAAGATATTTTTACTTTACCTCATGCAATGGGATTCTACAATCCTGCCACGGACGGGGAGACCCTGGACCGCGGGCTGGGAGAGCTTTTTCGCGATGCCGTGCTTCTGGCGGATGCCAGGGGAATCCTCTTCTCCTCCTGCGATGCTCTGATCATTTTTCATGCAGGCGTGGGCAGGGACATTGATCTGGGTCTGGATCCCACACCCGGGGACATCCCGTCGGTCTTCCTTAATCTTGAGGATCTCCGGCAGGCTCTGGCCTCTGAAGATCCCGGGTACAGAGGCATTCCCGTGGAGAAGGGGACATTTTTCGTGGAAGAGGGAATTCTCCTTCCGGAGACCCAGAGCCAGGAAGGATATGAGATCGGGCTTCTCGGCACGACTGCGTCCATGTTCGGATTCCAGCTTGGACTGCCGGCGCTGTGGGATACGGAAACAGGCCGCTCCGGCATTGGAAAGTGGGGGCTCATGGATCAGGGGTCCGGGAATTTCAATGGCTTGATCCCGGCAGAGCCCTGCGCCTGGAGCAAAGTGTTCCTCGGATGGGAGACGCCTGTTGATATTCAGTACGGTGAATTTCATGTGGCCTGTTCCGCTATTCAGGATCCGGGAAAGATCTACCGTATCATGATCAGCGATGACGAATACTATCTTCTGGAGAACAGAAATTACGATCCGGACAAAGACAGTGTGGCTGCGGGTGTGGATGAGAACGGCATTCCTGTGACCTTCACCCCTGAAGGCCTGATCGAGGCTCAGGATACGGTGGGAGTTATCGTGAGCGTGGATCATTATGACTACGGACTTCCAGGATCGGGCATACTGATCTGGCATATCGACGAATCTGTCATAGCCGCAAAGTTGCCGGAGAACAGGGTCAATGCAGACAAGAACCGCCGCGGCGTGGATCTCGAGGAGGCGGATGGCGCTCAGGACATAGGCGAGACGTATGATTTTCTCGATGCGGGATACGGAGCTGAGGGCGGAGTGCTGCATGATGCCTGGTTCAGCGGCAATGAAGTTCACCTTCTGGCAAACCGGTCAGAGTCCGTAGCGTTCACTCCGGACTCCTATCCTGCGACCCGGTCCAATACGGGCAGCAATACCCATCTCATGTTCAGGGATTTTTCCGGGATAGACACGCTCATGACCTTTTCTCTTTCAAACACTCTGCTCCAGGCCGGATTCCCCGCGGATTTCGGTATGGGTGAAAACCCGTTTCCCCCGCAGCAGGGGGATCTGGATGGAGATGGAGCAAGGGATATTGTGGTCGGCTCACGAACAGGGCGCATTTTTGTGTGGAAGGATTCAGGCACAGGCCTGACCGAGGGTGCAGCCGGTTACAGAGTAACCCTCTCGGGAGATACATCCTGGTTCAATGTGCCTGTTTATGCGGACGCGGGTAGAGCCCTGGCAGGAGCGCCCGTGATTGCGGATTTCGGACAGGAAACCGGAGAGGGCAGTTCAGGAGGCGATGACGTTTTCGCTCCTGTTGCAGGGGGCAGCATTGCGGGATGGACGTTTGTGAACGGGCAGGCGCGGTCATTTTTCCTGTGGGCCGGTGAAGGCACAGAAGTGACAGATCTGATCTTCCTTGAGGGTAAACTTATAGCAGGTTCTGTAAATGGGGATATCTGGGCTATCGGTCCCGACGGGAACACTCTGTGGAAATATGAAGGAAAGGGATACCCTGTTGCCGGCCTGTCCGGCACGGGTGACGGCAATATCCTGGTCACTGCCGGGGAGGCTGTTTTCCTTCTGGATCCATCGGGCGGACTTGTGCGGGAGACAAAG
>CAYXFJ010000024.1:12191-15153 GCA_964464265.1 uncultured bacterium | reverse complement strand
GGCTTCTGCAAGCCACCGTGTACTTTACGCCTCCGGCCAGGGGCAAACCGGTCATCGGCCCTGTGGCGAACATAAGCACGTTCTCGGGCCCCAAGGGGTCCGTGCCCGGAGGAATTTCGTTGTACAGCATGTACGCTGCCAAGCCTTTGCCCCCGAGGAATCGACGCGTCACCTCTTCGGGGAGGGGCTTCTTGATCGGAACTTTTCCCATCCCGTTCTCACAGATCTCGACAGAGACGGATTTCTGGAAGCAGTGCTGACCGGCAACGGCAGGATATGGGCTTTCAACCACAACGGGACCCTCGCCGACCGTTTTCCGGTCCCTGTGTACGAAAGGGAAACCGGACTGTCCTCGCCTGTTCTGGGAGATGTCGACGGCGACGGCAGCGCGGATATTGTGGTTCAGAATTCGGATGGCAATGTGGAAGCTTTCCATGCGGACGGCAGGTCCGTCGATGGATTTCCACTGGCAACATGAGGAGATACTCTCTCTCCCCTGATCCTCGATCTGGACGGGGACGGGGATGTGGAACTGGTCTCTGTATCCGGAAAAGGATATCTCTTGATATGGGATCTTCCGGGCAGGTATAACGAAAAGGCCATGCCCTGGCCTTCCTGTTTTCACGATGCTGCTCATACCCGTCTGAATACCGAAGAGCTGAAATCCCTGATGCCCGGAAAGGATGTTCTGCCGGAACGGCTTGTGTACAATTATCCGAATCCGACAGAGGGTAATTTCACCACCATACGCTACCGGCTCGAAGCTTCTGCAGAGGTGATGATCGATATCTACGATCTCGGCGGAGAGAAGGTGGCAGAATTTGAGGGACCGGGTGCTGCGCAGACGGAGAACGAAGTGATCTGGTCCCTGAACGATGTGGGCAGTGGAGTGTATCTCTGCCGCGTGCGCGCGAAAAGCACTGAGCAGGAGAAGGCGGTAATATTCAAGATCGCTGTGGTGAAATAGGAAAGGCCGCATGAAATATATCCATAAATCACCTTCTTCAGGATTCAGGACCATTTCCCGTGGTATCTCCATCCGCTCTATGGAACGGAGAACCGCTGTATGGGGTGTGCTTTTCCTTTTACTCGGGCACTCTGCTATTTCCGCACAGATCCTGTACAACCATCCTGAGCTCGACTGGAGAACCATTGAGACCGGGCATTTCTATGTGCACTTTCATCAGGGCACGGACAGGACTGCATCTCTTGTAGCGAAGATCGGAGAAGAAATTTATGAGCCCGTCACCTCGCTCTATGAGTACCGGCCGGACGGCAAAGTCCATTTCATCATACGGGACCATGAAGATGATTCGAACGGCGCTGCCTATTATTACGACAATAAAGTGGAGATCATGGCGCCCGCCATGGATTTTGCTCTCCGGGGCACTCATAACTGGCTGAGAAACGTGGTGACCCATGAGTTCAGCCATATGATCTCTCTGGGAGCAGCCAGGAAAATGCCCCGCCAGCTTCCGGCTGTCTATTTCCAGTGGCTCGATTATGAAAAGGAGAAACGGCCGGACGTGCTTCAGGGTTATCCCAATAAGCTGGTCTCTTTTCCCCTGGCAGGCACGGTTATCCCCATCTGGTTCGCTGAGGGTATGGCCCAGTTTCACAGGAAAGGCCTGGGATACGACACCTGGGACACACACAGGGATATGCTTCTCAGAACCGCTGTACTCGATGGAGAGGAGCTGTCCCTGGATGATATGGGTCTTTTCGGAAAGAACAGCGTAGGGAACGAGCGCGTCTATAATCAGGGCTACGGTCTGGTACTCTACATTGCGGACCGTTTCGGAGAGGAGGCCATACCGAAGCTTGCCCGCGCCATGAAGCCGGTGTTCAGGACTTCTTTCGGAGCTGCATCCAGGAAGGCGCTGGGGGTGGACGAGGAAACTCTGTACAGCGGGTGGATATCATGGCTGAAATCGGGCTATAAAGCAGGATCGGAGCCCAAACCGGACCATCAGGTGAAAGGCAGGATGATCGAGGGCCGGGGCATTGCGAACACGCATCCTGTATTCTCTCCGGACGGCAGGAAGGTAGCCTATATTTCGAGCGGGAAGAATCCGTATATGTCCCTGTCCAGTCTCTATGTCATGGATGTGGAAAAGGGGGGGCGCAAGCGGATCAAAACCGGAGTGTCCACGCAGCCCGCGTTCACGCATGACGGGAGGCTGGTGTATGCGAAAAAAACGCGGACCTCCAGAGGATCCCACTTTTACGATCTCTACGTATACGATATGGATAAAAGAAAGGAAAAGCGGCTCACCCGTACGCTCAGGGCAAGGGATCCGGCCTGTTCGCCGGACGGCCGTGTGGTTTTTGTGGTCGAAGCGGACGGGACCGCCAATCTTGTGACCCTTGACCTGAAAGAGATTGCCAGTCCCCTCTCCTCCGGAAGCGGAGCCTTAAGACAGGTGACTTCTTTCAGCCAGGGAGAACAGATCTTCACTCCGGAATGGCTGGACGGGGAACGCATCGTCTTTTCACTGGCTGTGGAAAAGGAGGGAAGGGATATTGCCGCCATAGACACGGACGGCGGGGATTTCGAGATCCTTCTGGGAACGGATGCGGACGAACGCGATCCATTTCCTGTTTATGGAAAGGGACGCCTCTGTTTTTCGAGTGACGAAACAGGTATATTCAATATATACAGTCTGGATGTGGAAACAGGGAAAAAGGAGCTTCTCACCAATGTCACGGGCGGGGCTTTCATGCCTTCCCTGAATGGAGAGGGGGCGCTGGTCTATTCGCTTTTCCAGTCCGGGGGGTACGGGCTTTCTTTCATCGATTCCCCTGTCCCGGTGGATGAGGGTATCGCTTCCTATACATCTCCATACCGGAAGATCCGGGAGGATGCAAAGACCGCTCAATGGGAAATCGCGGATTACGATGACGAACAGGTACCCGCTTTCCAGTCCTCACCTTACAAGCCGATATTCGCGCCGCTCTCCTT
>CAYXFJ010000024.1:0-12091 GCA_964464265.1 uncultured bacterium | reverse complement strand
TTATGGAAGTGATTTTCTGGACAGAGTTTCCCTTCTCGGCGGGGGCGCGGTCAATTCTGTGTGGGACACCGATGCATTCGGCATATTCGAATTCCGGAGACTCTATCCGGCCCTGTTCTGCGAGATTTACTATCAGGGCCGGCATTCGGAACAGGAAGGCACAAAATACAGGTTCGATCTCATGGAAGTGGATGCAGGAGGGGACTGGCGGCTGGGAGATGAACATCTCCTGAGGACAGCGTTCGTGTACAGCAGGTACAGCGGAAGCATGAACTTCATAGAGCAGGGACAGAAGATCAAGTTCGGATATACGTATCATATCGGCAGCTCTTTTCAGCTCAGGTGGACGCATGAATCCGTGCTTCCTTCCCTGGAAATGGATATCGCTCCCCGGGGAGGGCGAAGGATCACCTTTCAGTATGACAGGGCTTCTCAGCGGTTTCTGGATGGATTCGAGATCCATCAGACCTACGGCACGCTCGTGGAAACGTACAGGAAGTACAATTACGACCAGATCCATATGGACTGGCGGAGTACATGAGAATGCCGTGGGGACACAGTCTGGCATTTCGCTTCCGCGCCGGAGTGATCGATGAACCTGTGGACAGTTTTTACAATTTTTTTGCCGGCGGCATGGACGGGATGAAGGGCTATCCGTATTACAGCATTGAGGGTCGGAAACTTCTGCACCTCGGAATCGCCTACAGGTTCCCTGTGTTCGTTAAGGGGGGGACCAGGCTTTTCTTTCTCTATCTGGACAAGCTCTACCTTTCGGTGTACGGGGATACGGGGAATGCCTGGGACAGGGGGAGCGTGGACCTCCCGTCATGGAAGAAGGATGTGGGAGTCCAGGTGCGCATGAAGGTGATCTCCTTTTATACCTATCCCATGAGCTTTTTTGCCGATGCTGCGTACGGTCTCGACCGTTTCGAAAACCATGGCCAGACCTATGGGAATGAATGGCGGTTCTATTTCGGCATACTTTTCGATTTTCTGGATTAGCATTTGATACTATCCTGGAGGAATGATCTATGAAGAGAGCTCTGCTGGTCTGGCTCTGCTGTTTTGTGGCAGTATTCTTTTTTGACGGAAAGGGACATGCCGGAACGGTTTCCCGTGATGCCGAGCTCCGGTTCCGTATGCTCTCTCAGGAACAGGAACATGCGCCAGTTCCGTTTCCCCGCAGCAAGGAAGCGCCCCGCATGCTTTCCGCGGGACAGGAACCTGGTATATCAGTAATTCTCCCCTGCGGCCAGTCAGTTTTTCTTCCGCCGGGTCATACAGCACTTCATACACTCTCTTTGAAAACGGAAGTGCTTTCCGGGCTCGAGACTTCAGGAGCGAAGCGCAAGCATCCCGGACTGGGTATCCTGCTTTCCGCACTGGTTCCCGGTCTGGGGGAATTCTATGCGGGGTCCTGGCTCAGAGGGATTGCGTTTCTCGGGGTGGAAGCAGCTCTCTGGACCAGCTATGCTCATTTTTCCGGCGAGGGTCAGGACTATGAAGATACGTTTCACGATTACGCGGAGACCCACTGGGATGAGACCCGCTGGCGGCTCTGGATGCAGCAGCATCCGGAATTCGGGGACACCACACATTCGCTTCCTTCCACCCGGACTCAGCAGTATTACGAAATGATAGGCAAATACAATCAGTTCAAGGGCGGCTGGGACGATTATCTCGAAGGGGGACCCTCGCTGACCGAAAACCGCGATTACTATGAAAATCTCAGGGATAAAAGCAACGACAATTTCAAGACCGCCTCATACTGTGCCATGATCACACTGGGCAACCGCATCCTGTCCGTATTCGATACGGCGTGGACCATACGCGGACACAACCGGAAACTTGAAAGCGCTTTGCGCATGGATCTGAGAAGGCGTTATAATAAAGTATCGCCCTGTCTCTCCCTGAGTATGCGATGGTGAATGCATCCGTTTTTCTGAGGTCATGATGAAAAAAGAGCTGCATTTATTAATTGATTGCATTGGATTGTGTTTTATCCTTATGTTTCAGGAAGTACAGGCAGGAGAGCCTGAAGCTTTGCTTTCGGGCACAGGCTCCGGGAAAGGTTTTTCAGTTACAAAACTGCTGGAAAAACAACCTGCGGGGATTTTCCCTCTAGCGGGTCTTTTGTCCTCCGAGCCCTGCATTGCTGCGGATGCCGTACAGTCCGCTGCTCTTCCGAGTCCCCTGCAGCCCGGCCTGCAGCAGCCCGGCCTCATTCAGGATGCCGTAAAGTCCTCTCCTGTTCCGGATTTCTTGCAGCCCGGCATACCGCAGGGATCGTATAAAACAGGAATTAAAAAACCGCCGTCCCCGGCAGCTGCATTTGCTTTGTCCCTTGCCCTGCCCGGCGCCGGTGAATATGTTTGCGGATCCAGACGTATGGCCTCGATCTTCTTCGGTTCGGAAGTGCTTATCTGGTCGGTTTTCGCTTCCTTGAGGTTTTACGGGCACTGGAGGGAAGAGGATTACCAGCAGTACGCGGCGATCCATGCAGGCGTGAATGCAGAAGGAAAAGACCGGGATTATTTCGTCAGCATTGAGAACTATGACAATATCCGGGACTACAACGAGGCCAAGCTCAGGCAGCGCAATGTGGAGGCCCTTTACCCGGAGAATGCCATTTATAACTGGGACTGGGACAGGGAGTCTTCACGCCTCGAGTACGAAAAACTGCGCATCTCGAGCGACAGGGCTTATGACACTTCAAAGATCGTTGTCGGCCTTGTGGTCGTCAACCATATCATGAGTGCGGTCGACGCACTCAGAGCTTCGAGAGCCGCAAACAAAGCATATGAAAGAAGGCTAGAGGTAGGGTTCGAAGAATTGCCTGAAGGCGGTGCAAAACTGACAGTTCTGAGGCGGTTCTGATGGATGTGACCGATGAAAAGGGAATCCACTTTGCACTGCACTCCGGTCTAAATATGCTCGGACAGTTCTGATGGAAAAGACCGTTGAAAAAGCGCGCAGGCTTGCGGGCAGGATTGATGTGCCCGGGGACAAGTCTGTATCCCACAGGGCACTCCTGTTCGGGGCTATCGCCGGAGGTAAGACCCGCATTGAAAATCTCTCGGGCGGAGGAGATGTGCGCAGTACCCGTACCTGCCTCGAGGCGCTGGGAGTCCTCATTTCTGAAGAAAAGGGTACGGTGCTCGTTTCCGGCAGGGGAGCGGACGGACTCAGAAAGCCTGCCGGTGTTCTGGATGCAGGCAACTCCGGCACGACCCTCAGGCTTCTCTCCGGAATTCTGGCCGGAAGGCCGTTCGAATCCGTGATCACAGGTGACGATTCCCTGAAGAAAAGGCCTATGAAGCGCATCATAGACCCGCTTGTGGAAATGGGGGCTAAGATCACCTCTGGTGAAGGCGGAAGGGCACCTCTCACCATCAAGGGGGGGAAGCTCAGGCCTATCGCTTTCCGAAGCCCTGTGCCGAGCGCACAGGTGAAGTCCTGTGTGCTTCTGGCCGGACTTTCCGCCCGGGGAGAAACCTCCGTGGAGGAACCCGCACTTTCCAGGGATCATACCGAGCGGATGCTCGGGAGTTTTGGAGTGGATGTGCGCCGCGAGGGTCTCAGGGTGAGTGTAAGGGGGCCGGTCTCCCTGAAAGCCTGTGATATCCGTGTTCCGGGCGATATCTCGTCCGCAGCCTTTTTTCTTGCTGCCGGAAGCCTGGTGCGGGATTCGGAATTGATACTTCCGGGTGTGGGCGTCAATCCCACACGCGCAGGCATTCTCGATGTGATCCGGATGATGGGTGGAAGGGTTTGCCTGTCGAACGCTTATGAGTCTGGAGGGGAGCCCATAGCGGATATGGAGGTCGAAGCCTCCGATTTGAAGGCAGTCATGATCGAAGGCGAGATGATCCCGAGAGTGATCGATGAAATCCCCGTGATCGCCGTGATGGCCTCGCAGGCGCACGGAACGACAGTGATCCGGGATGCCGGAGAACTCCGGTACAAAGAGACGGACAGGATCAGGGCGGTGTCCGAAAATTTGAGGAGAATGGGGGCGGAGGTGGAGGAGAAGGAAGACGGGATGATCGTTCACGGTCCGCAGTCACTGAAAGGCGCGGTCATCGACAGCTTCGGAGACCATAGAATCGCCATGGCCTTTGCCGTGGCCGGACTTGCCGCATCAGGCGTCACGGTCATCAGGGATGCAGGATGCGTGGAAATATCCTTTCCGGGATTTTTTGAAAAGCTCGGGGGGGCCTGCCGTGGGTGAGAATAACACTCGTCCGCGCGGAATGCCGGAAACCGGCACGCGTACGGTATATTCCGCAAGTGAGAAGAGCACACCCTTTTGTGTCATCGGTGATCCGATAGAGCACTCGCCCTCTCCGGTCATGCACAACCGCCTTTTCGATATGCAGAAACTGCCTTACACCTACGAAGCGGTCCATGTCAGGCCTGAGGAACTGTCCGGTTTCATCCGGGAAGCAAAAGAACGGAGAAGACCGGGTTTCAACGTCACCCTTCCTCACAAGGAGACGGTTGTCCGTTATCTCGACAGGCTCGACACAGTGGCGGAACGCATTGGTGCAGTGAATACGGTCAGATATGAATGCGGCAGGCTGACAGGATATAATACGGATGTTCAGGGCTTCAGCCGGGCGGTCGAGGCTATCGGATGGTTGCCTGGGAAAGTCATACTGATGGGAGCCGGAGGTGCGGCAAGAGCAGCCGTGGAAGCGCTTGCAGGTCTCGGTGTGAAGACGCTTATTATCCTCAACCGGAATCCGGAGCGGGCTGAAAGACTAGGGGAAGAGGCGAGGAAATGGCACCCTGTGGATGTGATCACCGGAGATCTGGATCCCCTGAACCGGAGCCGGTTCATGGAGGGAGTCTCACTGGTCATCAATGCCACTCCGTGCGGCATGTCGCCCCGTACGGAAGGTACTCCTTTCCCGGAGATCGATTGGATCCCGGAGCATGCCGTGGTTTTCGATATGGTGCCCAATCCTCTGGAAACAAGGCTCTTGAGGGAAGCGAAAGCGAGAAAGCTCAAAACCCTTTCAGGCCTTCCCATGCTCGTGGAACAGGAAGTCGCAGCACAGGAGATCTGGCTGGGCAGGACATTCCAGGAAAAAGAGAGAGAGCGCATGGTGCGCGATGTGTCAGGCCTGGTCAGTCTGCGGTTCAGGTCAACTGAGGGAGACTAGGTTCTCCTTCAAATAAAAATAATTCAGGAATAAAACGGAGAAATCCATGGCACAGCTACGATTTCTCACAGCAGGGGAATCCCACGGAAAAGGCCTGACAGGCATACTTGAAGGCATGCCCGCGGGAGTTCCGGTTGCAAAAGAAGGAATAGACAGGGAACTTGCCCGCCGCCAGGCGGGTTACGGCCGCGGGGAGCGCATGCAGATCGAAGCAGATGAAGCGGAAGTACTCTCCGGGATCCGTTTCGGAAAGACCCTTGGAAGCCCCATCTCGATATGGGTCCGGAACAGGGACTGGGAGAACTGGAAGGAACGCATGGATGTATGGAAGGGTTCGGACGAGCCTGTGGAAGTGCCCAGGCCGGGCCATGCTGATCTTGCAGGCGCACTGAAATACGGGCATGATGACATCCGGAACGTGCTCGAACGGGCAAGCGCGCGTGAGACCGCTGTCCGCACTGCCCTGGGGGCAGTGGTAAAGCAGTTCCTGGGATGTTTCGGCATCTGTACCTTAAGCCATGTGATCCGCATCCATGAGGCGGAGACGGGCAAAACTTTCCGGATCTTAAGTGAGAAGCCCGCTATAAAAATTCTTGAGAAGATCAGGGCTCTGTCAGAGGCATCGGACAGCTCTCCTGTCCGGTGCGCGGATCCCGGAGCGGAAAAAGCCATGAAGGCGGCCATAGACAAGGCGCGGACCTCCGGGGACACTGTGGGTGGTGTGTTTGAAGTGGCTGTCCTCGGAGTCCCGCCCGGACTGGGGAGCTATGCTTCATGGGACAGGCGGCTCGATGCGCTTCTGGCAGCTCACCTCATGGGAATACCGGGGATCAAGGCTGTGGAGATCGGTCTTGGAGCGGAATGCGCGAGCCGGTTCGGCTCGGAAGTGCACGATCCCATTGTCAGAGCTTCCGGAGACATTTCACACGGGTATTCCGCAGCGCGCATGTCCAACCGCGCAGGAGGTATGGAGGGAGGAGTGAGCAATGGAGAACCCATCATTCTCCGTGCGGTCATGAAGCCCATTCCCACTTTGAAAAAGCCCCTCGCTTCCATGAACATCAGGACAAAAGAGGCCGTGACCGGGCATCAGGAGCGCTCGGATGTCTGTGCTGTGCCTGCGGCAAGCATTGTGGGTGAGGCAGTGACCGCTCTGGCCATAGGCACGGCTCTTTGCGACCGGTACGGCGGTGACTCGCTCGAACAGATGAAGCGTCATATTCGATCGGAACGTGAGACAAAATGAAGCGCCGCGGTTCATCTGACGATGAGAAAAAAATAAAACGTCAGAAGAAAAATGTTTTTCTTCTGGGTTTCATGGGATGCGGCAAGTCCAGGGTGGGCCGAATACTCGCGGAGCAGCTTGGTTGGCCTTTTCTGGATACGGACATGTCCATCGAAGCGGAAAGCGGCATGACAATTGCAGAGATATTCGAGAGTAAAGGAGAAGCCTGTTTCAGGCAGCTTGAGAAAGCCTGCGTCAGCCGTGTGAGCCGGCTTAACAGTCATGTGATCGCTCTGGGCGGCGGCGCGGTGATGGATCCGGAGAGCTTAAAAAAGGTCAGGGAATCCGGAGTAATGATCATGCTCTCCTATCCGCCGGAAATACTCGCTTCCCGGATAGCGAGGGATGAGAACCGTCCTCTGATGAAGGGCTATAAGCCGGAAGAGAGGCTGGCCAGAATAAAGAGCCTTCTTGAAAAGAGAGAGCCTGTATACCGTACAGCGGATCTGGTGCTCCATTTTCCGAAGGAAATCGAGTGTGAAGCCGTTGCCGGATTGATCTATATGTATCTAAAGGGAATCCTGTGAATGGGTCCGTGTTTCTCCTGTGCAGGTGTTGTATATTATGGGCACAGCCGGAAAAACACGGATTCACTCAGGAACAGAGAAGATCAGCATGGAATTCAAAGTTGAACTGGGGGACAGAAGTTATCCGATCCTGATCGAGCATAAAAGCCTTGCAGGTATCGGTGAGAAGATCCTGGCTGTAAAACCTGTGAAACAGGCAGCTATCATATCCGATGAGACTGTTTCAGGGATTTACGGGAAAACTGTCCGGGAATCGCTGGAAAAAGCCGGGATCGAGACCACTTTGCTCACTGTTCCTGACGGGGAAGGATCCAAGTCGCTGGAAAAGGTCGAAACCCTCTGCGGCGGGCTTGCCGGTGCCCGTCTCAAACGGGACGGCCTTGTGGTGGCGCTGGGAGGCGGTGTGGTCGGAGACCTTGCCGGATTCACAGCAGCCGTATATCTGAGAGGCGTTCCTTTTGTTCAGATACCCACATCCCTTCTTGCGCAGGTGGATTCGAGTGTCGGCGGCAAGGTTGCGGTCAACCTGCCGGCAGGAAAGAATCTCGTGGGGAGCTTCCATCAGCCCGCTCTGGTGCTCATCGATCCGGATGTTCTGGAAACCCTGGACAGCCGGGATCTCTGGTCAGGTCTTGCAGAGATGGTCAAGATAGCCCTTATCAGGGATGAGAAATTTTTCAGCTACTTTGAAATGAAACTGGGCGGGATCCTGTCGCTGATGGACCGGTCAGCCGTATCCAATGCGATCGCGTTCTGCTGCCGTGTGAAGGCCAGGGTAGTCTCGCAGGACGAGCGTGAATCCGGGCTCAGACGTATCCTCAATTTCGGGCATACCCTCGGACATGCGCTCGAAACCATAACCGGTTTTGAAAATTACAGGCATGGGGAGGCTGTGCTGTGGGGCATGCGGTTCGCGGCATGGCTTTCCATGGATCAAAAATTCCTGGCCCCTGAAAGCTATGAACGGATAGAGACCCTTCTTAACAGAATAGAGACTCCGCCGCTCCCGCCCGATATCCGCCCTGAAGCGCTCGCTTCAGCCATGGCAGTGGATAAAAAGCAGTCTTCCCAGGGACTGCATCTTGTGATCCTCGAGAATATAGGCAGTGCAGTGGTGAAGAGCGCAGGAAATCTGGAACCGGGAATACGCGCATGGCTGGAGTATCTTAAGAATCCTCGTCCTGTAAAACCTGAACCCGCAGAAGCAAAAGCTGAAAAATCCACATCTATGACTGATTCAGAAACAAAGCCTGCGCCTGAAACCGGTGCCGGTGATGAGCAGGAATCTGCAGATAAGGATCACGGGGAAACCGGAACGTCAGCAACTACCGGGAAATCCTCCTCCAATCAGGCGCCTGAAAAAACAGGCACCGTGAAGCCGGAATCCGCTGATCCCATTTCAGAAAAAAAATCTCCAGAGAACGGCGGTTGAAAGAGTACCCGAGGATCGAACCATGTTCGGAAAAAAGAAAATCAAACGCATTCTCATCATCAACGGCCCCAATCTCAATCTTCTCGGAGAGCGGGAGCCGGAAGTATACGGCAGTATGACCCTGGAAGAACTGAACGCGGGTCTGGAAAAACATGCCCTTAAAAAAGGGCTGGAAGTTAGGTTTTTCCAGTCCAACCATGAAGGTCTTCTGATCGATTTCCTGCATGAGAACCGGAAATGGGCTCAGGGCATAGTCATCAATCCGGGCGCGCTGACCCATTACAGTTACGCCCTGCGCGACGCTATTGCAGCCGTGAATCTCCCCGCTGTGGAAGTGCATCTCTCCGACATCCATGCGCGGGAGGAATTTCGAAAGATCTCCGTGATCCAGCCGGTCTGCCTGCGCCAGATCTCCGGGAAGGGGAAAGAGGGATACTTCGAAGCCATGGAGCTCTTGGCGGGGGAGTGATCATTCCTCGATCAGTGACTGAAGCGTTTTGATGAATATCCGGTTCTCCTCCGGAGAGCCGACAGTCACGCGCAGATAGTCCTTCAGAACGCCTGTGTCGAAATACCGCAGCAAAACTCCTCTTTTATAAAGCTCTTCGAAAAGCGTTCGGGCTGGAATATTGACGGACTCGAAAAGGATAAAATTCGCGTGAGATTTGACGGGCCTGATATCCGGCAGCTTCTCCAGGTCCTTATACAACCGGTCCCTCTCCGAGATGACGAGATCCGCAAGCTTTTTCTGATATTTTTGTTCCCCCAGCATGACCTCACCCGCTATCTGCTGGAACGTACCCACAGAAAAAGGCAGACGTGTTTTTTTCAGGGCGGATACGGTCTGGGGATGGGCCATAAGGTAACCCAGCCTGAGTCCTGCAAGGGACATCGCTTTGGAAAAGGTGCGTAAGATGATCAGGTTTTTATGTTTTCCGAGAAGCCCCTGGGCTGTTTTCCCGTAGAATTCAAAGTAGGCTTCGTCCAGAACAAAGATACCCGGGAAAGTTCCGGCGAGTTTTTTTACGCTCCGCATGTCCAGAGCTGTCCCCGTGGGATTGTTGGGTGAAGCGATGACGATCATCCTGACATTTGCAGAAGCATTGAGTATATCCTTCAGATCGAAGCGGAATCCCGGGCCCAGGCTGACATCGATCGTTTTACATCCCAGAATCTGCGCCATCCTCGGATAGATGGAAAATCCGGGAGAGACCACAAGCACCCTGTCTCCGGTATTGCAATAAGTGAGAAAAACCGTCTGTATCATCTCGTTGGATCCGTTGCCGGTGAGAATCCCCTTCGCGTCATGTCCCGTGTATCTGGAAAGGGCACGGACAAGCGAAGACCCGTTAATGTCCGGATAGCGGTTCCAGTGATGTTTATCGAGCTTTTCCAGGATCCGGTTCTTGATGCCCGGAGGCAGATCGAGAGGGGACTCGTTCTGATTCAGTTTGATCCCCTCCACATCCTGGGGCACCACATATTCGTTCAGGCTCTGTACACCAGGCTTGACATGCGACAGATCAGCCATAACAGTTTCTCTCGTGAATGGTGGATGTGAGGTTTTCAGAAGTTAATATACAAAAGCGTTACCTTAATGGCGAGAAATTTTTTTAAAAATGAAAAAAATATCATCCGGATTCTCATGATACCGGAGATCCCCCGGATAAAGCAGGCTGTTGTTAAGGGGAGAGATGCTGACCTCGTATCTTCACCCTGATTTGTCTCTCACGGCAAATTACTCTTGCTTTTCATTTTAGTATTGCTTATTTTTTGACCTTAGAGAGGGTTACCCGTAATTTAATAATCAAACAGCGTGAAGGATCTCCTTCTATGATGCCCGGTAAAGGAAAGGCGATTCTACATTATTGCTATTATTTTCACGGACCAGGTGGGAGGAATCTGTAACCGGACCGCAGTTCAGATATAGACAGATTCAAGCCCACCTGAGAAACCGGGTGGGTTTTTTGTTTTTTTAAGAAGGGTGTTCTGTCAGTCTCATGATGCCGGCAGCGGCAGTGCAGGCGGTCAATCGAGCTGCCATCTGCAAATCACGCTGGCACAGGCCGGACCATAAATTTAACGCGGAAGGCTTTGAACATTAATGGAACAGGAGAAGTAAGATGGATGAATCACGGGAACCCTGGCTGGATGAAGACCGGGAAGAGTCAGAAGACCAGAATCCTGAAATGGACAGCGAAGTGTCTCTGGAAACCCTGCGCCGGGAAATTGACAGAATAGACGACAGGATCCTCCGGCTGCTCTCAGGCCGGGTGATCCTTGCACGGCAGGTCGGCAGGATCAAGGCGGACAACGATCTCCCGGTACTGGACAGGGCCAGGGAAGAGGCTGTCATTGCCAGGGTGCTGACACTTCCCCATAAACCGCTCGATTCTCTTGCGCTGGAAAGGATTTACAGACTCATCATCGAAATCTGCAGGGAATCACAGGAAAAGAACGAATGAGCGGATTTTCCCGGGCAGTAAGTATGGCTGGAACGCGATGATTATAAGTCGCAGCGAAAGAATGATTATCGGATGCACTTACAGGTGATATAAACCGCACGGACAGGAGGGAAGGACCATGATCGTGGTCATGAGAGATGGCGCAACGGAAAGTCAGATCAAGAGCATTACGGGAAAACTCAAGTCCATGGGCTTTCAGGTGCACAGGGACGACGGGGAGAACAGGACCATACTGGGTGTGATCGGGGATCCGCATCTTGTGGATAAGCGTGAGCTCGAGGTGGAGGAAGGGGTCCTCGAGGTCCTGCGTGTGACCGAGCCTTACAAGCTCGCAAGCAGGGCTTTTCATTCCAGGGATACCGTGGTCCGGATCAAGGATGTGCATATCGGCGGTGATGAGGTGGTGATCATGGCCGGTCCGTGCGCTGTGGAGAGTGAGGAGCAGATCCGCACCATAGCGGCTCTCGTAAAAAAGGCGGGAGCAAAGGTGCTGCGCGGAGGGGCGTTCAAACCACGCACATCGCCCTACAGCTTTCAGGGCCTGGGTGAGGAAGGCCTGAAGTACATAAGAGCTGCAGCGGACGAGCAGGGAATGTTGGTGGTATCCGAGGTGATGGAAGCGGGCGCTGTGGATCTGGTTTCCGGGTACGTGGACATCCTTCAGATCGGCGCCAGGAACATGCAGAACTTCCCCCTGCTCAAGGAAGCGGGCAGATCGAAAAAACCCGTACTCCTTAAAAGGGGCATGTCCGCAACAATAGAGGAACTCCTCATGGCTGCCGAGTATATCATTGCTGAGGGAAATCCGAACGTGGTTCTGTGCGAACGCGGGATCAGGACATTCGAGACCTACACGAGAAATACCATGGACATTTCGGCCATCCCGGTGGTGAAGAAGCTCTCCGTAAAGCCATGAATGATCATCGTTCATGGCATCCATGGAGCAGGTCATAGCCTTGCTTGATTTATCAAGATACTTTTCATTTTTAATAAAAGAATAAACGCGGCCTAAGAGCTCTGCTCCAAGCATATTTGCGTTATGCACGCGTACCTTTTCTCCTGGAATATATCCAAAGCAAAGCCTGTCATTATCTTCAAACAAGACCAGCTCATTTAGAATGAATTCGCATGCACCTATTGCTAAATCAAGATACTCCTCTGCTTCCGGCGTTATCTCCACATTCAGACTGCCGATTCCCAGCAGCTTGTCCGTC
>CAYXFJ010000023.1:0-20171 GCA_964464265.1 uncultured bacterium | reverse complement strand
GAAGGATCAAAAGGGTTTTAAGAATGCTCCCGAGAAGAGAAACGAAACTGCTCCACGCGATCACGCTGAAAATCGTTTTGTATTTGGCGCTTCCTCCCATGGCCATATTGCCCGTCAGGAGAAACACAAGTGCAAAAAAAGCCCAGATCACGATCGTCACCACAGGTACGGCAGCAAGGTTCACATACCTGAGAGGACCTGCCATCCTGGCTTCAAGAACATCCATCTGTTCCTGAGACGCTTCCTGGGCACGCATGTTTTCCAGCATATCCTTGAGACCGATGTCCATGCTCAGCACGGCAAGCACAACAGAAACGACCACAATGACAAGGAAAGGCACGAGCCAGGTCGGCTTCCTGTTTATGCTTTCGAAAGCGGTCTTCGGAGAAGTGAAGATATTGATGATCCTCGCAACGGGTCCCATCTCCTTTTCATTCTTTGCATTCACGGCTACCTCCTCTCTCTAGATTTAGGATATCTTTTCTGTATACCGAAAAAACGGAAGAAATGTTTCAAATATTAAATTTTATTGACATATAGATGTACTTCAGTCCTGAGCCTCATTCCTGTTCCCGGTTTTCCCGTGGGGCTGTCCCCCTGAACATCAGACCTCTGGCAGCTTTTTCAGAGGATTTTTACCCCTCTCCGGTATTTTTGCCTTGATGAGTTCTTCATTCTTGATCTCCAGGAGATACCGGAATGCAGCCTCATGTTCGTTCGGTATCAGGCCGTCCAGGATCGCCTCCTCGATCATCTTCTTCAGCTTTCCCACCATCGGCCCGGGGCTGATACCGCATATCTGCATGATCTCATCCCCCCTGACAGGAGACTGAAAAGCCCGCATTCTGTCCTTTTCCTCCACTTCCAGCATGCGCTCTGCCACGTAATCAAAATTCTCAAGATGCTTCTCCACCCTTTTCGGATTGCCGGATGTGATATCCGCCCTGCACAGCATCATCAGATCCTTTATCTCATCCCCTGCATGGACCAGAAGCCTGCGAATGGCCGAATCCGTGACTCCCTCTCCAATCAGCTGCAGGGGACGCATGTGAAGCCGGGTCATCTTCTGGGTGTATCTGAGATATTCGCGGGAGAGCCGCATTCTCGGGATGATCTGTTTCAGCATACGCACGCCGACCAGTTCATGGCCGTAAAATGTCCATCCCGATCCCTCCACGAACCGTTTCACGCGCGGTTTCCCTATATCGTGCACAAGCGCAGTGAAGCGGAGCACCGGATTCTCTGTCACTTGAGCCAGGTTGTCCAGTACCTTGAGTGTGTGATCGAAAACATCCTTGTGATGATAGGTGTCCTTCTGCTCCACTCCCACCATAGAAACGAGCTCAGGAAACACGATTTCCAGCACCCGGGTTTCGTAAAGAATCCGCAGGCCTGTGGAAGGGACGGGCTGGGAGAGGATTTTCAGAAATTCATCTGTGATGCGTTCCTGGGAAACGATGCTGAGCCTGTTCCTGCCGGCTTCCATGGCTGCAAGCGTAGCAGGTTCGATCCTGAATCCAAGCTGACCTGCGAAGCGGGCTGCCCTTAGAATGCGCAAAGGATCCTCGGAAAAGGTCTTCTCCGGATCGAGCGGTGTACGTATCAGCTTTTTTTTCAGATCCTTCATCCCGTTATAGGGATCGATGATCTCTCCGAACCGCTTCCCTTCGACTCTCACAGCCAGGGAAT
This sequence comes from uncultured bacterium, assembly GCA_964464265.1. Taxonomy (GTDB): domain Bacteria; phylum Zhuqueibacterota; class QNDG01; order QNDG01; family DSAB01; genus CAYXFJ01. The sequence goes on along the minus strand of CAYXFJ010000023.1, from coordinate 18,482 downwards.
TGATTGTGAAATCCCTTCGGCTGAGATCCGCGGAAAGATCCCCTCCCCGGACAGCGGGTTTTCTCGAACCCGGATCATAGGTCTCTTCCCTTGCAGTCGCGAATTCCAGCTTGAAATTCCCTGACAGTAAACTTGCAGTTCCGAAATGGCGATAAACCACAAGCCCCCTGCCTCTCAGCCCTGACCTGGCCACATCCGCGAATGCGATGGCATCTCCGAGTACGGTGAAATCGATATCATGCGATTTAATCCCGAGAAGGCAATCCCTTACAAATCCTCCGACAGGATATACCTCATATCCCTTCTCTCCGGCTATCCTGGCCACATTCCGTATCAGAACTTGCGCCGTCTCATCGGGGATAATCAGATTTAATGGATTTTTTATTCCTGCCAAACCGATCTCCAGTCAAGCGGAGAAGCCCTTTTATCCCTCTCCGCGGACGACCTTCCTGTACCAGACCGCTGTTTTCTGTATCGCCTCATCGATGCCTGTGCGCGGCTGATATCCGAGTTCTCTGGCCGCCTTTCCTGTGCTGAAATGAAAATCCCTCCTGAGATGGGCAACCAGGTACCGGGTCAGTGGCGGACGTGAACGGATCTTAAGGACTCTGTATATACTTTCCAGAAAAATGGCCAGCCCGTCAGCCAGGACCGGATGAACGGAAAAACGCGGCCTTGGTACTTCCAGCGCATCTGTCAATTTCTCGAAGTATTGCCTCCAGGTAAGCTCAATTCCATCCGTGATGATATAGGTTTCACCTGCAGCACGCTCATTCATTCCCGCCAGCACGAGCCCTTCGGCCAGGTTCTCCACATAGGTGAAAGCACCCAGTGTCTTGCCCCCATGTATATACGCCATTCTCCCCGCTTCCAGGAGGGGGACCATTTTCAGAAGGCTCACCCTGTCCCCGGGACCGAATACATCCCCTGGTCTGACAATGGTTGTCTCGAGAGGGCCGCAGCCCGCATACCTGACCAGCACTTCCGTTTCTCTCTTGGTCATGCAGTAAGGGAAGGGAGTGGGCAGCTGAGGAGCGTTCTCGTCCATATTCCTGCCGCCGATGAAGCTGTGAACCGCTACAGTGCTCACATAAACCAGACGCCTGACGCCCGCACGTCCTGAAGTCTCGAGCAGGTTTCGCGTGCCCTCCACGTTCACTTTCCTGAACCAGTCCAGAGTCCCCCAGTCGCTGACCGCAGAAGCGGCATGAAACACCAGCTCCACATCCTGAACAGCGGTCTTCAGGGAATCAGGATCTTCCATTGCTCCGGTGTAAAGTTCTATTTTTGTTCCTTCGAGCAGGGAGAGATCGCTTGTCTTTCTCACCAGACCGCATATCCTGTGTCCCTCTTCTGCCAGCCGGCGGCACAGGGCCGCACCCACGAATCCATTCGCCCCTGTCACAAGTATTTTCATGCCAGCCCCATCACTGTCTCAAGGTCACAAATACATCCGTTCCGATGCCTACGACCGCATGCAGAAGAAGAGGATAGAATATGGATCTGGTTCGGATTGCCACATAACCAAAAAACAATCCCGCAAATATGGCTCCGAAGCTCTCACTGGCCGGTTTGCCGATATGAACGATAGCAGACGGTATGGTCTGAATGAGTATGGCGGTCAGGGCTCCGTATCGCTTTTCAAGGCCGAACAGCAGGAACCCCCTGAAAAAAAATTCCCAGCCAAGATAGTAGACGAGATAAAAAATTTCGACAATGATGAACAGATACAGATGGTTTGCAGCGCTTTTTGAAAGCGGGTACTCGGCCTGCATGTCCGCTCCGCCGGACCCCACATAAGCCGCCCAGAGCAGAATGGGCAGCGCGATCAGGACGAATCTGAAACCATAGTGGGAATCGCCCAGCTGAAAACCGTAATCCCTGATCCGCTTTTTAAAGATCATCTTGATGATAATGTAGGGCAGCCAGAACATGAGCAGAAAAGCGGACAGGTATTCAAAGACCGTACTGTAAAAGTCTTTGTTCCAGAGACTCTGGAAGCGTTTGAAAAGCACGTCAAAATCGCTCTGCTGTCCATAATAAATCCAGATGGTCAGTACAATAGGAACGATGAAGAGGATGAAAGAGGATTCCGGGTCCCGGTTTTTGAACAGCGTTTTCGGACTCAGTTTCATATTCAGAGTATTTTTCTCTTCTTTCACCTTCCTGTCAGAACGGTCCATAGACTTTCCCTCAAATTGTGTATTCTATTCTCTAAAACAGCGGGAACAGGCTCCTTAAACACCCGTTTTAATCTGCCCGCACGATCACGGTCTCTCCGGAACGCCTCGTCCCATTCATCCGGCCTGAAAAATTTGCTCAAATTCGCACGATCACGGTTTCTCCAGAACACTTCCTTCCCTTTTATCCGCCCGAAGAAGAAGAATGGCGAATACCAGACCGATCAATCCGAGCGACGCGAACATTATCTCACTGGCCGTGTAGTCTCCTGTCAGAGTCCGCAGTTTGCCGTTGATCGGATTGAAACCTCCGAAACCGATATTCTGGATCGCCGTCATCAGTCCAAATGCAGAGCCCACGCGGTTCTTATCAACGATCAGGGGAACGGACGGCCACATCGCGGCCGGTACAAGAACAAAAGCAGCCCCCAATAAAACCATAGGTACAGCAGGATGAATATGCGTCAATCCGAGAGCCAGATGGCTGGGGATCAGTATCAGCGATCCGATGACCATGAGCGAGGCTCTCCTTCCTATGCGATCCACAAGCCTGCCGGCAAAGGGCGCCAGAAGCATGGATGCGAAAATGATCATGGAGGTGATGCCGCCCGCTGTCCTGAACATATTCAGAAAATTGAAAAAGACCTTGTACATGAACGAGCCGGACTCCACAGCAATGTCCGGTATTCCCCATTTCTCGTTGATGAATTTAACAGCAAGGGTCTGGAATGGAAAGACCGCTGAGTAAAAGGTGACGCACAGCGCGGTCACGAACCAGAACGGGGCTTTAAAATGCCGGATGTCGCTGAGCACGATTTTATCCCCTGCCCCATCCGTCATTTTAGGGAGAAAACGTTCTGCCCTTCTATCCATGGCAATATACACGAGATTGGCCGCAAGTGAGATCAGGCAGATCAGTGCCGCAGCGAGAAGCGCATAAAAGGGTCCTCCGAACTGATCCCTTATCACAGTGCCGGTGTTGAATGCGAACAGGCTTCCCAGCCGGCTGACAGTCAATGCAACCCCGAAGGACAGGGCAAGCTCTTTGCCTTTAAACCAGCGGGAGAGGATGGTGCTCTGTGCCACAATGATGGTCTCTGAACCCGCGCCGAAAATGAACCGGCCGATGTAGATGAGCGGCAGGCTTTTTGACATGGCTACAATGAAGGCTCCTGTCACAACCGCGATGGAAAAGAGAATGCTCGCTTTCCGCGTTCCGAAACGGTCCAGAAGAAAACCGCCGAAAAAAACCGCCATTATGGCAGCCAGACTGTACATTCCATTGATAATACCGATATCACCCTCGTCTGCACCCAGGCTTTCCATGATATCACCTGAAATGGCAGCTATGATATCGTACGCAAAATACGAACCCAGGGTCAGCAGGCTGACAAAGGCCAGTACGGTATACCGGTACAATCTTGTGTCCGGGTGAAAAGGAGATACTGAACTATTCTCATCTTGCATGGAAGGGGTCATTCTAGTCCTCCTCCTGTCCTGGGTATTTCATGATCGGACCCTATTCTTTCCATTCTCATTAATCCTGAAGGGCGCAGACATCCAGTTTTTTGATCTGAAGGGTGCGTATGGCCTGTACTGCCGCCCATGATGCCGATAGTGTCGTCAGGCACGGAATCCCATGAGCCATGGCCGTCCTCCCGATATTGAACTCGTCCACCCTGGAGACATGACCAAAAGGCGTATTGATGATCAATTGAATTTCACCGTTTATCATAAAATCAAGGGAATTGGGACGTCCCTCTGAAACCTTGTTTATGCGTCTCGCCGGTATGCCTGCATGCCTCAGTGCCCGGTGTGTTCCGCCTGTGGCAAAAAGGCCGAATCCCAGCTCAAAAAGCTGGCGCGCGATGGCTGTTGCTTTAACCTTGTCATTGTCGTTGACACTGATGAACACATTGCCGTGTTTGGGCAGACGCTGCCCGGCCGCAAACTGGGCTTTCGCGAAGGCCGCCCCGAAACTGGGATCCATGCCCATGACTTCGCCTGTGGAGCGCATCTCAGGTCCAAGATAGGTCTGTACGTTCGGAAATTTCATGAATGGAAAAACAGGGGTTTTTACAGCGATCATCTTCTCACGCGTTCTTTCCTTTATTCCCATTTCCTCCAGCGTTCTGCCTGTGGCGACTTTGGCCGCGATCTTCGCCCATGCTATTCCCGTTGCCTTGCTGACGAAGGGCACCGTTCTCGAAGCCCTTGGATTTACTTCAAGAACGTATACGATCCCGTCCCTCAGCGCGAACTGAAGGTTGATCAGTCCTTTGACTTCCAGGCGCTCCGACAACCAGAGGGTCTGGTTTACAATCGTGCTGTAATCATCCTCACTCAGCATGTAGGGGGGAAGCACACAGCTGGAATCTCCGGAATGGATACCCGCCTCCTCGATATGCTGCATAAATCCGCAGATAAGGGTCTGCTTCCCGTCGCTGATGGCATCCACATCGAACTCGAAAGCGTCCTCAAGAAACCGGTCCACAAGAATGGGGTGGTCCGGAGAAACCATTGCCGCTTCCCGTATGAATCTCTCCAGGGTTTTCTCGTCATAGACGATTTCCATGGCGCGCCCGCCCAGCACATAGGAGGGACGCACGAGTACGGGGTATCCGATCTGAGCAGCAACAGACCTTGCCTCTTCAAATGTGAATACCGTACCGCATTCGGCCTGCTTGATATCCGAATTTCTGATCAGTTCTCCGAACCGCTGTCTGTCTTCCGCCAGATCGATAGATTCCGGAGAAGTACCGAGTATGGACACTCCCGCCTTTTCCAGCCCTTTGGCCAGTTTCAAAGGAGTCTGACCCCCAAACTGGATGATAACGCCGTCAGGTTTTTCAAAATCCACAACATGCAGTACGTCTTCCAGGGTGAGCGGTTCGAAATAGAGCTTGTCCGCTGTATCATAATCCGTGGATACCGTCTCCGGATTATTGTTGATCATGATGGTTTCGTATCCCTCTTCGCGGAGCCCGATCACAGCATGCACGCAGCAGTAATCGAACTCGATCCCCTGTCCGATGCGGTTGGGTCCGCTGCCGAGGATAATGACTTTTTTCCGGTCGTTGCGCCTGGCTTCGTTTTCCGTTTCATAAGTTCCGTACAGATACGATGTCTCGGAAGAAAACTCCGCAGCACAGGTATCCACGACCTTGAAAACAGGCACTATGCCCTTCCGCTTCCGTTCGCTGCTGACCGCCTCTTCCGTATTTCCCGTGAGAGCCGCGATCCTGCGGTCCGAGAATCCCATTCTCTTCGCTGAACGTAAAAGACCTGTATCTCCATTTTCCCGGTTCTTGAGCCGGCTTTCCATCTGAACAATCTCGAGCATCTGATTCATAAACCAGGGATCTATCCCGGTTGCCGCAGAGAGAGTGCCAACTTTTTCTCCTCTCCTCAGGGTTTCGCCTATCTGAAAGATGCGCACAGGCGTTGGTATCTTCATGGCTTCCAGAAGATCTTCCGTGGAAACGTCACTGATCCCGTACAGTCCGTTAAAATCCTTCTCGAGCGAACGTATACTTTTCTGAAACGCTTCCTTGAAAGTCCTGCCTATGGCCATGGTCTCTCCCACAGACTTCATCTGTGTCCCGAGAACCGGTTCTGTCTGAGGGAACTTTTCAAAATCCCAGCGCGGGAATTTAACGACCACATAATCGATCGTAGGCTCAAAACAGGCGGGTGTTTTGCAGGTGATGTCATTTGGTATCTCATCAAGCGTCAGGCCGACCGCCAGCTGTGCCGCTATCTTGGCGATCGGGAAACCAGTGGCCTTGGATGCGAGTGCAGAGCTTCTCGAAACCCTTGGGTTCATCTCGATAACCACCATGCGTCCGGTGACAGGATGAACGGCAAACTGTATGTTCGACCCTCCTGTTTCAACGCCGATCTCCCGGATAATGGCTTTGGCTGCATCACGCATGTACTGATACTCTTTATCTGTCAGCGTCTGCACCGGGGCCACAGTAATGGAATCTCCTGTATGGATACCCATGGTATCCATGTTCTCTATGGAGCAGATAATCACCACATTATCTTTGAGATCACGCATGACTTCGAGCTCGAACTCTTTCCAGCCGATCAGCGATTCTTCAATCAGAATTTCTTGTATAGGACTGTTGTTCAGAGCCCACTGTACGCGATCCCTGAACTCCTCCACATTGTACACTATGCTTCCACCCGTACCCCCCAGAGTGAAGGCCGGGCGTATGATGGCAGGGAATCCAACTTCCGGTACGAGTGCTTCTGCCTCCCCGTATGATCGGGCGAAGCCGCCTCTGGGCATATCAAGGCCGATCCGGATCATAGCCTCCTTGAACAACTCCCTGTCCTCGGCCATTTTAATCGCATCAAGCCTGGCGCCTATCAGCTCAACATTAAACTTTTCGAGTATACCGGCTTCGGCAAGCTCCACGGTCAGGTTCAGGCCCGTCTGCCCGCCCATGGTGGGAAGCAGGGCATCCGGACGCTCTTTTTCAATGATATGAGTCACGGTAACGAGGTTGATCGGTTCCAAATAGGTCCGGTCAGCGAGTTCAGGATCGGTCATTATGGTTGCCGGATTCGAATTCACAAGCACTACCTGATAACCCAGCTTCTTCAGTGCTTTGATCGACTGGGTACCTGAATAATCGAATTCACAGGCCTGACCAATGATAATGGGACCGGATCCGATCACGAGTATTTTATGTATGTCTTCGCGTCTGGGCATTTTATCTTTTGAATGGTCACAGGAAATAACCGGTTTTTCAAACCGTCCCGGATACCTGTCTTTCCTTTTTAAACTCGGATATCATCCTGTAAAACCGGACAAAAAGATACTGAGAATCGTGCGGTCCGGGAGAGGCCTCCGGATGATACTGAACGGAGAAAACAGGAAGATCTGTGTGCCGCATCCCTTCCACTGTGCCGTCGTTCAGGTTTGTATGGGTGATTACAAGCCCTGTTCCTTTGACGGAATCCGGATCCACAGCAAAATTATGATTCTGAGCCGTGATTTCAATATTGCCGTTCTCGAGAAATTTCACCGGATGATTGCTTCCATGATGGCCGTATTTAAGCTTGTATGTTTTGGCTCCAAAAGCCAGCCCCAGGATCTGATGCCCCAGGCATATTCCAAAAAACGGATAGCTCCCGGCCAGTTCAGCTGTTGTTTCAATGGCATACGGAACTCCCTGGGGATCGCCCGGGCCGTTGGAAAGGAATATTCCGTCAGGATGTATTTCCCTTACTCTTTCCGCCGTTGTGGATGCCGGAACGACCGTAACATCCATTCCATAGGATGTCAAAAGTTTCAGAATGCTGAATTTGATTCCGAAATCGAAAGCTACCAGATGAAATCTGCCGGGATCCGGAGAATCCGGTTTCTCGTAATACCATACCCTGTCTGCCGCCGGTTTCCAGAGTTTCTCTTCGCCTATAGTGACATACCTGACGAAGTCCCTCCCCTCTATCCCCGGATGTTCCCCAAGTCTTCGTCCGAGTTCTTCAAGGGAAAGTTCCTCTGTCGAGAGTATTCCCATCATGGATCCCTTTTCCCGTATGCACCGTGTGAGTGCACGCGTATCGATCCCCTGAATGGCACATATTCCGTGTTCTTTTAAATAAGCATCAAGAGAAAGCCGGGATCTGTGGTTGCTCGGTTCTCTGCAAAGTTCTCTTACGATGAGGCCTTCGACCTGAGGTTTTAATGATTCCGCGTCTTCAGGATTGATACCGTAGTTGCCGATATGGGGATAGGTCAGGATTACCATTTGACCTTTATACGAAGGATCGGTCAGAATTTCCTGATACCCTGTCATGCCGGTATTGAAGACAACTTCACCTGCAGTCGTGCCTGCAGCTCCGAATCCCTCTCCCTCGAAAAGAGTACCGTCTTTCAGGAGGAGAACAGCTTTCCTTCCGTTTTTGTCCCCGGTTTGTGGTTCTTCGGGCTTCACCCTGACGCGCCTTCCCATCCCGTGCTATCCTCACGTTCTGCCATCGTTAGTTTGCTGAATCCTGCATTCGTCCTCGTTCAAGTTCACCGTTCGCGCAACAACCGGCATATGTCTCTTTGAAAAAATATGGATCCGCAATGAGAATACGGAAATCAGATGATGGGTATTTTATCTGTGACAATGTTGTACTGGTTTTGCCTTCAGTTTATTCTTGGAAACGATCCTCTGTCCTGTCGGAATATCCGCCTCCTGTGCATGACTGTGCATGAAGAGGATAAAAACCCGTGATTGAGGAAAGAAAACGCTCAGGAAGATTATAAATCTGTATTTCATCGGATCATTTCCAGCTGATTAAAATCTATATCCTGGGAATATACCAAAATGAGTGGCAACTTGCAAGTTACAAAAAATAAAGCCCTTTATTCATTCCGGCAGAATGAAGCAGGGCACCTTTTTCATCTGTTTTACCGTATTCACTGGGCCTTCAGTTTCTCGTCTCCCTCCACGATCTCCAGATTTTCCATGATTTCATCCAGATCACCGGCAAGGACCTCCTGAAGGCGGTAAAGGGTCAGGTTGATACGGTGATCCGTCACTCTGCCCTGAGGAAAATTGTACGTGCGGATCTTTGCGCTCCGGTCGCCGGATCCGATGATAGACCTGCGGTTGGCTGTAATTTTCGCCTCTTCTTCCTTGCGTTTCATATCGTACAGCCTTGCCATTAAAACCCTCATGGCTTTTGCCTTGTTCTTATGCTGTGATTTCTCATCCTGGCAGGTGACCACAAGGCCTGTGGGAATATGCGTGATGCGAACCGCGGAATCTGTTGTGTTCACGCTCTGTCCGCCGGGTCCCGATGACCGGTAAACGTCAATCCTTAGATCTTTTGCCTCTACATCAATATCCACCTGTTCCGCTTCAGGAAGCACGACCACTGAAGCCACAGATGTATGAATACGCCCGCCCGTCTCAGTGAGAGGAACTCTCTGCACCCTGTGCACTCCACTCTCGTATTTCAGACTGCCGTACACATTCTCCCCTGTCACTGAAAAGATGATTTCCTTGAAACCACCCAGTTCCGTGGGACTGGAACTCATGATCTCCTTTTTCCAGGCTTTTCTCTCAATGTAGCGGCTGTACATCCGGTACAGGTCTCCGGCAAAAAGAGCTGCCTCTTCTCCTCCGGTACCCGCCCGGATCTCCATGATGGCATTTTTCCCGTCGCCGGTATCTTTCGGGATCAGCATGATCTTGAGCTCCCGCTCCATGGACATCGCCCGTTCCGAGTTTTCCTCAAGCTCCTGTTTTGCGATTTCCCTGAGTTCCGTATCCGTGGATGAAGCGAGCAGGTCCTGGTCTTCACTGATCTTCCTGAGAAGTGTCTCGTAAGCCTGGCTCTTCTTCTTGATCTCCTGAACCTGCCTGTATTCTCTTGTCAGGGGAGCCAGCTTTTCGGGATGGTTGTGTATGGTTGGATCTTCAAACTTTTTTTCAATCTCCGGCAGACGGGATACGGCCTGATGAAGCTTTTCAAGAAGCAGTTTGTTCTCACCCGCAGCCATGTTTATTCTTCCTTCGCAAAATCGACATCGTGGTTCAGATCCATGCCCAGGGAACTTCTCAGAGCCACTAGAGCCACTTCCAGCTGGCTGTCATCAGGTTCCTTCGTGGTGATCCATACCGGGCGCAACCAGAACCTGTGCAATACCCTTTCCGAAACGCGTGGAGGAAAGCTTGATGATCTCGTAGGAGAGGCCTCCTATGACAGGAATGAAAAGGAAGCGCATGAGTCTGTCACCGACACTCTCTGGCTTTCCAAGCATGATGAATACCAGCAGTGCCACCAGCATCACCACGAGAAGAAAACTGGTGCCGCATCTGGGATGATGTGTGGTGAATGACCTCACTCCATCGAGCGTCAGGGGCTTGCCTGCCTCAAAAGCATATATGGATTTGTGCTCGGCACCGTGATATTCGAATATGCGGTGTATCTCCTTCCACAGACTGATGAGGAAGAGGTACAATAGAAAGAACACCAGCCTTATAGCACCGTCCACAAGATTGAACATGACACCCCCCTCAACACCCATCCACTCCGTGATCATCAGGGGAAGGTAGAAAAAAATGAGCAGTCCGAAAACCAGAGCGATGACCACCGTGCTCCCCATCCAGAATCTGGACTGCGCCTCCGACCGGGGTTTGGCTTTTTTCTTCTTCTCCTCCTCTTTCACAGCCACATCCCCTGAAAAGTTCAGGGCTCTCACTCCCAGAACCATGGACTCGATAAGTACCACGCCTCCACGGATCAGAGGCAGTCCCAGAAAACGGACCCGCCGGGTCCACGAGATATACCGGCCGCTCTTGAGAAGAATCCTGCCATCGGGTTTCCGGACGGCTACTGAGAAGATCTCAGGAGAACGCATCATCACGCCTTCAATAACAGCCTGACCGCCGACGGAAACGGATTCACTCTTTTTTTTCTTCATGATGCTCCATCATTTTTTTACACCTGCGTAAGTTTCTGATTTACACGGCTGAACAAATTCCGCAGGCCTGAATATCATTACAGGGATATAAAAAAAGCGGAATACAGGCATACTGCCCGGTATTCCGCTCAGTTTTTAAACCAGGTTACTATGAGGACGCTTCAGCGTCCTGTTTTTTCGCCTTGCCTTCTCCCTTACCGATCTTGTATTTCCTCATATACTTCTCGACTCGTCCTGCTGTGTCGATAAGTTTCTGCTTACCGGTGAAGAAGGGATGACATTTAGAACAAATTTCCACATTGATGTCACCTATCGTGGAATGGGTCTCGAATGTATTTCCGCAGGCACAGGTGACCTTGGCCTTTTTGTATTCCGGGTGAATCCCTTTTTTCAATGGAACAACCTCCAATAAATGAGTCCTATTATAGAATTTTTAATATAAAAATAAAATCATTAACAAGCAAGTAAAAATGATGTTTATATTACAATACGTTGTTTTTGAGACTCTATTTCATTAAAAATCATTCCGGTATACAGGAGATAATATGAATAAAATCAGTCTGTTCCCCCGGTTCTCTCAGGTACTCATGGACTCCAGGAACTCTTTGTTGTTCCTCGTTCCCCTGATCTTATCCAGCATGAATTCCATAGCCTCCACCTGATTCAGCTCATTCAGTATTTTCCTGAGTATCCATACGCGGTTCAGCTCTTTGGGATCCTGAAGCAGCTCTTCCTTCCTGGTCCCTGACTTGTTTATGTCTATGGCCGGGAATATTCTCCTGTCGGAGAGCATACGGTTCAGTTGGATTTCCATATTGCCTGTTCCCTTGAACTCTTCGAAGATCACTTCGTCCATACGGCTTCCCGTATCAATGAGTGCTGTGGCAATGATGGTCAGGCTTCCGCCTTCCTCCACATTCCGCGCCGCACCGAAAAAGCGTTTGGGCTTGTGCAGGGCATTCGAATCCACACCGCCGGAAAGGATCTTTCCTGAATGAGGGACGACCACATTGTGAGCCCTTGCGAGCCTTGTGATCGAATCCAGCAGAATGACCACATCGTGCTTGTATTCGACCAGCCGTTTCGCTTTTTCAAGCACCATCTCCGCGACCTGAACATGCCGCTCGGCCGGTTCGTCGAACGTCGAACTGATCACTTCCGCCTTGACCGAGCGCTCCATGTCCGTCACCTCTTCCGGCCGCTCGTCAATGAGCAGAACGATCAGAGTAACCTCCGGATGGTTACGTGTGATGGAGTTGGCTATCTTCTGAAGGATGATCGTTTTTCCGGTTCTGGGCTGAGCTACAATGAGACCGCGCTGCCCCTTGCCAATGGGAGTCAGAAGGTCCATGATCCGGGTCGTAAAATCTTTGGCATCCGTCTCCAGCATGATGCGCTCATCCGGATACAGCGGCGTCAGATTGTCAAACAGGATCTTGGTCTTGGCTTCCTCCGGATTCTCGAAATTTACGGCCTCCACCTTGATCAGGGCAAAAAAACGTTCATTGTCTTTCGGCGGCCTGATCTGGCCTGAGACCATATCTCCTGTACGCAGACTGAAACGCTTGATCTGGGAAGGAGAAACGTAAATATCGTCCGGTCCCGGCAGATAGTTGGTGTCTGCAGAGCGAAGGAATCCGTATCCGTCAGGAAGAATTTCAAGAACACCCGCGGAAAAGATATTCCCGTCCTGCTCGGTCTGGTGTTCCAGAATACGGAAGATCAGCTCATTCTTTCTCAGCCCGGAATATCCAGGGATGTTCATGTCCTGAGCCATTTGTGTCAGCTCTGCGATTTTCAGTTTTTTTAGTTCACCAATATCCATGCACATGCCTTTCAAAAAAAATTTTTAACAGGATTATATACGTGTACATTTATTCAGTATGCATCTTTTCGGGAAAAGATATCAATTGATTCGCTTAGAAGAATTGGATACCACGATTAGGACTGATGATTTACACCGCTTGTGCGAGAAAAACGTGGGTTGGAAATAGCAATCACATCCTGCGTGTCTTCGTTAACGTAACCCCTTACAAAATTATATGGAATGGAAAATAAAGTATGAGATGTGTATGGTCTTAATTATAAATAAAAATTATTTGTTTGTCAAGTCTTTTATCACATTCTCTTTCAAAATTATACGACCTATTATTCCGGTTGTTCCAGGTTTCAGAAATATTTTGAATTACGAAGGGGTTTCACTATATTGTCCGTCAGAGGTGCGATGAAACCAGGCGGGCGGTAAGATTTGAAACTTCTTCTGTTCGACATAGATGGAACACTGATACACACTGCGGGTGCCGGCAGGGAAGCCATGGAATCTGCATTCGAAAAGATTTACGGCCTGCAAAACGGTTTTCATGATATCATCATGATGGGCAGAACCGATCCTTCCATACTGGAAGAAGCCCTGAAAAATCACGGTCTCGAATGGAATGACAGGGAAGTCCGTGATTTCAGGGAGATCTATTTCCAGATACTTGAGAGTATGATCAAAGCACCGAAAAAAGGTAAATGCCTCTGTCCCGGTATCCAGGAACTTCTGGACCGTCTCAGCCAGCATCCTGATATCACTCTGGGTCTGCTGACAGGGAACTGGAAGACATCCTCATTCATCAAACTCAGACATTTCGGTATAGACGGTTATTTTCACGTTGGAGCATATGCAGACGATTCTGCCCGGAGGGATGAGCTGGTCCCTTTCGCGATCCGCCGGGTTGAAAAGCTCTGGGGGAAACCGGTCCGCAGAGAGGACATCACGGTCATAGGTGACACCCCTCTGGACGTTGCCTGCGCCAGACCCCATGATGTCAGAACAGTAGCCGTTGCGACGGGTTCCCATTCTCTGAAAGAGCTGAAACCGTGCCGGCCGGATCATCTGTTCAAGAATCTGAAGAATACGGAGGAGGTGTTCCTCGCTCTTGTGAACAATTAAAAACGCCACCGGACATCAAGAGACCGGTGGCGTTCTGAGGAAGTGCCGTAAATTTATTCTTCGATCTGAATGGCCTCTGCAGGGCAGTCTGCAGCTGCTTCGCGGATGGTGTCCTCATTAGAATTAAAATCAGCACCCTCTATAACACGGGCAAATTCATCGCCCATTTCAAAAACATCCGGACAGGTGCTTACACAGAGTTCACATGCGGTACACTCTTCGGAAATCGTTACATTTTTAATGGCCATAATGACCCTCCTTCATGATTTGAATGATCACGGACTCTATATATTTAGAGAAAACAATTTTCATAAAGGTTTCCCCGGGCACGCTCATATAACAGATAGTAAAATATTAAAAAAATGAGTTTTTTACAAGGACAATCTTTGTCCGCGTGTTTTATATTTTGCAGGGAAGTCAATGAAAAAAAGTCGGGCTATGATAAGACCCACCAGTATCGTTATTTTCGGGGCTTCCGGAGATCTGACATCAGGCAAACTCGTACCGGCCCTGTTCAACCTTTTCCGGAAGAAGCGTCTCCCCCTGCCCTTTCACATCGTCGGGACTTCCAGAACCCATTTAAGTCACGAGCAGTTCCGGGAAAAGCTGAGACCCGGAGCGGTGGCGTCCTCCGGAAGCAGATTTGATCCGGTTGTCTGGAAGGATTTTTTATCCCATCTCTATTATATCAAAGGTGACGCGACCCTCCCTGAGGACCATGCACATCTTGAGATTTTTCTTAAGTCCCTGGAAAAAGGACCCGCAAACCGGCTCTTTCATCTGGCCACCGCACCCTCTTTCTTCTGTCCGATTGCATACCACCTCGGTCGCATGAAAAAGCCGGAAGATCGAAATCTGTGGAGGCGAATCGTCATTGAAAAACCGTTCGGCCACGATCTCTTGTCTGCAAAAGAGCTGAACAGGGAAGTTCAGACAGTTTTCAACGAAGACCAGATCTACCGCATCGATCACTACCTTGGCAAAGAAACCGCCCAGAACATCCTTTTCTTCCGTTTCGCCAATACGATCTTCGAACCTGTCTGGAACCGGACATATGTGGACCATGTACAGATCCTCGTCTCAGAGACAGCAGATGTGAGCCACAGGGCTTCATTCTATGATCAGACCGGTATTCTCAGGGACATGTTCCAGAACCACCTGATGCAGCTTCTCGCTCTTGTGGCCATGGAACCTCCGGCCATGTTCGATGCGGATGCCGTGCGCCATGAAAAAGTTAAATTGCTATCCACCCTCCGCCCGATCCTGCCTGGAGAAACGGCAAAACATACGGTAAGAGGGCAGTACACCGGATACAGAAAAATGGAGGGGATTTCACCGGATTCACAGACAGAGACCTTCGCGGTTGTCCGCCTCTTTATCGACAACTGGCGCTGGCAGGGTATTCCTTTTTATCTGAAATCAGGCAAGGCTATGGACCACAGAAGCTCGGAAATCATCATCCAGTTCCGCAGGCCCCCTCATCTGCTTTTTCCTCTGCCCAGAGGCAAGAATGTAAAGCCCAATCTTCTTGCACTTTCCATACAGCCCGATGAGAGTATGCATCTCCGTTTCGAAGTCAAGGTTCCGGACAGGGCTTTCGAGATGCGCTCAGTGGATATGGAGTACCATTACAGGGATACCTTTGACGAGGAGGAGATCCCGGACGCCTACGAGAGGCTACTGCTGGATGCCATACAGGGAGACGCATCGCTGTTCACACGCAGCGATGCGATAGAGCTTCAGTGGGCCTTTATCGACCCTATCCTGAAAGGATGGAAAAGTACCCTTGGTCCGCCTCTTCATACCTATAGCCCCGGCACAAGCGGTCCCGCAGCAGCAGATAATTTCATCAGAAAAGATAAACGTGAATGGGTGTGCGTATGCGGACAGAATCATCACTTATGATGGACAGATTCAGGCTGTTTCCTGATGAGGGATCCCTGTTCGATGCTGCTGCGCAGCATGTGGTGAAGCTTGCCCAGGATACCGTTCCCAGGACCGGCACCTTTAATATGGCGCTTTCAGGGGGATTGACCCCTGGTAAATTGTATGAGCGCCTTGCCCGTTCTCCTATCCGTGAGCGCACTCCATGGGACAGCATACAGGTGTTCTGGGGCGATGAACGCTGCGTCCCTCCCGACCATCCGGACAGCAATTACCGGATGGCAAGGGAGAAACTGCTCTCCCTTGTCCCCGTACCGGAAAATCATATTCACCGCATTAAAGGGGAGGTCAATCCTGCTGAGGAAGCCGAATCCTATGAGAAGATGCTGAGAGACCTTTTCTCTCCCGGAACTTCCGGGAAAAAATCCGGAAAACGGACCCTGGATCTGATCCTTCTGGGACTGGGCGCAGACGGACATACCGCCTCGCTTTTTCCCGGCAATCCTTCTGTGTACAAGACGGAGAGATGGGTTATCAGTCTTTATGCCGAGAAAACCGGAACATGGCGGATCACGCTCACACCTGCTTTTATCAACAGAGCGGCCCATATTGTCTTCCTGGTGACCGGACATGAAAAAGCCATGGCTCTCGGCAGAACCCTCTGTGATCCCTTCCAGCCGCATCTGCTTCCGGCTCAATCCATTCAGCCGGAATCAGGCGATGTGGTCTGGTTCGTTGATAAAGATGCAGGATCGAAGATAAGGAAAAAAAGCTGAAGAGAGTCTTTTTTAACCGGTTCCCCTGCCCCGGGACTGCCTGGACTGCGGCCCGTCTGCACACGTCCTTTCCCGGTTCCCTGTCATTCCCGGAGAAGTCTGTTCCACGGCCTGTCAATCCATGTCCTGTCCCGGCTCCCTGTCCTCCTGGATATCCTGTCCCCTTCTACGGACAAAACCGTTTCAATCAGTTATCTTTTTTTATTATATTACAGCATGATGTGCAAACCAGCTTTCTTTTAATCAGAACCATGGGAGGGATCAATGAAAAAAGCAGCGCTTGCGGCCCTAATGATTTCCGCTCCTCTTTTCGCCCAGGAGAACACTCTCTTTCACGGAAAAATGGAACATGGCGGCTTCGGAGGCCCTGTCTGGAAAATGGATATGGTCAGCGGAGAGGCCAGGATTTTCACGGGCGGACGCGGCGGATGGATCATAAACCACACCGTCGTTCTCGGGGGAGGCGGATACAGTATGATATCGGACATGAAAACAGATTTGACCTATGAAGAATCCCCTCTGTTCATGCGGATGGATTACAGCGGATTTGAAATCGAATATATAACAAACTCAGACCGGGTCGTTCACTGGACGCTTTACATGCTTCTGGGAGGAGGTACCGTATACCTGAAGAAGCACAATCCGGATGATGATGTGAGAAACGATGGTTTTTATCTTGTGAATCCCCAGCTGAACCTGGAACTGAACGTTACGGGATGGTTCCGCATAAACCTCGGAGCCGGATACCGTATCCCGATGGGCCTGGATCTCGAGGGAATGAAAAACAACGATATCGGCGGACTTTCCATAGCTCTTGTTCTGAAGTTCGGAAAATTCTGATCCGGACAGACCGCGGCCTGCACCGGCCGCTTCATTGAGATAAAAAAATGCCTCTTTACATTGGCACATGCAGCTGGAAATACCCATCCTGGGAAGGATTGGTCTATTCCCGGGCTCAGGGTATCAACTACCTCGAGGAGTATTCGCGGAAATATAACACAGTGGAGATCGATCAGTGGTTCTGGTCGCTTCATGGGCCTGACAGGATATCCCTTCCTCAGAGGGAAACCGTACTGGAATACGCGGCCTCCGTTCCCGCCGATTTCCGGTTCTCAGTGAAAATCCCCAACAGCATCACCCTGACCCATTTTTACAGGCAATCGAAAACGGAAGCTCTCATACCCAATACTTTTTTCCTTTCCATAGAACTCTTTAAGCGTTTTTGGGAGAGCCTTGAGCCCATGCATGCACTGCTGGGTCCGCTGATGTTCCAGTTCGAATATCTCAACAAACAGAAAATGCCCTCCCAGACCGCTTTTCAGGAGCAGTTCGGACCCTTTCTCGCACAGCTCCCCGGAGGGTTTTCCTGGGCTGTCGAGATCAGAAATCCGAATTATCTGAACGAGCTCTATTTCCGGTTCCTGGAGAAAACCGGAGTGTCACATGTTTTTCTCCAGGGCTACTATATGCCTCCCATCACAGAGACCTTCCAGGCGAACCCGCAATGGATCAACACCTGTTCCGTGATCCGTCTTCACGGACCTGACAGGAGCGGGATGGAGGAAAAAAGCAAAGGAGCATGGGACCGTATTCTCGAGCCGAGGGATGAAGAGCTTCCCGGTATCGTATCCATGATACAGGAACTTCTTGACCGGAACATCGATACCTACGTGAACGTGAACAACCATTATGAGGGTTCTGCGCCTTTCACCATTGAAAAGATACGTACAGGGCTCACTTCTCTTTCCTAGAGGACCGGATGCCGGCTGAGACGGCCGGGAAGTTCCGAAATGCCGGGAAAACGGCTTTTCCCTTTTTCCTGAGAGCGAACAGGGCACAGACCGCGACCGACACTGTAAGGATAAAGGATGACCTCCCGGGTACTGATGCGGGAACGATACTGAGCAAAGATTTGTATCATCAATAAAGGAGAATCACGATGAAAATGATAAAATATTCTTTTATACTCTTATTCGTACTCTCTTCAATCTTCTCCCCGGCTGCCGGAAAAGCGGCTGCACAGGACAGTCTTCAGACACTGGCCATGATGGTCCGTACCGCCCAGGGGGAGATGCTTCTCTTTCCCTTCAGGGACGGCTCCTTTCAGGGGGCAGGAGAGAGTGTGGGTACAAAATGGGACTTCACCGATTATATGGTTGCAGACTGGACGGGTGACGGAATCCCGGACATGCTGGCCAGAAACACGAATGCGAGCCTCATTCTCTATCCTTTTCAGGGTGGAGCCTTCAACATCCCGGGAGGCCCTCAGA
>CAYXFJ010000022.1:0-20247 GCA_964464265.1 uncultured bacterium | reverse complement strand
CTGGTTGCTGTCCGTTTCGCAGATGGCGAAGTCATCACCCTTCAGCGTTCCATTTGAATAAACGAAATGACCGTATATATCGGCGTCACTATATGTACCTTTACGCCGGTAATCTTCCCAGACGACCAGATACTCGTCATCAATAGAATTGTAAGCTGCCTGAATCCAGCCCTGATTGCCTTCCGAGGCACATACGGGGAAAGTATCACTGTGACCCTGCGCCCAGACGGTTATTGCACTGATGCAGATAATGAAAAATATTGTCAACAATAACCCTTTCACTTTCATATTTTCCTCCTCTTGTTTGGTTGAATTCTGCCTTCAGGCAGTTTGCTGTGTTCACGATTCAGTATGTGAAAAAGAGTTATTAACGGAAATTATCGCACAGCGAGAAACTGCTGCTTCTATGGATCGATTAAATAAGGAAATGGTATTTATCAGATGATATTGGTTCTCATTATTAAAAGCAAGGCAAATTTTAATTGATAAATATGTGTATCTCGAGTTAAAAAGTCAAGCATTTTTTTTAAAAATAATGAAAGATCCCGGTGAAACGGGAAAGGTTCATTATCCGAATCTTCCTTCGATGTAGGCCGCTGTCCGGGGATCTTTTGGATCTATGAAAATATCTTCCGTGCGGTCGTGCTCAATGATCTCACCGAGTAGCATGAAAATGCATTCCCTGCTCACCCGGCGTGCCTGAGCCATATTGTGTGTGACGATAATGATCGTATACCGTCCTGAGAGTTCAAGCATGAGTTCCTCAATTTGACGGGTGCCCTCCACGTCCAGAGAGGAACAGGGTTCATCCATGAGGATGATCTCGGGTTTCAGTGGCAGGAGGCGGGCGATGCATAATTTCTGCTGCTGCTCGAGCTGCAAGCCGGTAGCCCGCATATTCAGCCTGTCCTTCAGGTCAGCCCAGAGACCTGTATCCTGCAGTGCGCGTTCGACGACTTCATCCAGTTTTGAACGGTTCGTTTTATGCTGAAAGCCATGAATACGGAGACCGAAAACAACATTATCGTACACTGAAAGAGGCAGAGGATTTGGCCGCTGGAAAACCATGCCCACATCCTTCCGGAGTTCCAGGAGGGAAATATCGGGATCATAGATGTTCTTGTCCAGTATGCGGATTTCTCCTGTGGTGATCACATTACCGTACCGTTCGTTGATCCGGTTGAAACATCGGAGCAGGGTCGTTTTCCCGCAGCCGGACGGACCGATGAGAGACGTGATCCAGCCCCGGCGCATATGAACAGTAATGTTTTTCAGCGCCTGAAAACCTCCGTACCACAGGTTCAGGTCTACTGTCTCGATGCTGTACCTGTCGTCATTCATCCAAAAATACCATTGACATAATCGTACGTTTTTTGATTTGCCGGATGATTGGAAAAGATCACCTCTGAACGGTCAAGTTCGATGATCTCGCCGTTCCATAAGAACATCGTACGGTTTGCGAGCCGGCGGGCCTGGTGCACCAGATTGGTGACCAGGATAATGGTGATCTGTCTGCACAGTTCTTTGAGCACTTCTTCGATACGCATGGTGGTGACAGGATCAACAGCGATCGAAAATTCGTCGAGGCAGAGAATATCCGGCTCGTGGGATAGTGCACGGGCTATGGTAAGCCTTTGCTGCTGGCCGCCTGATAGCCTGGTTCCGAGCGTATTGAGCCGGTCTTTTACCTCATCCCATAAAGCAGCCTGTCGCAGGCATTTTTCAACGAGACTGTCGAGATCTTTTTTCTGGCGCGTACCGGCCATGCGGGGTGCGAATGCCACATTGTCGTAAACGGTCATGGGAAGACCGACAGGAAGGGGAGAGACCATTCCGATTTTACGGCGGAGCTCATAAACATTCCTGCCCTTGCGTATATCTTTGCCGTCTATTATGATAATGCCTTTGTACTTAGCTCCGGGCGTGAAATCCAGAGTGCGGTTGAGGGTCCTGAGCAGTGTTGTTTTTCCTGACTGCGCAGGCCCGATTATACCGAATATCTCATTCTCATGTACATCAAAATGGATACCCTTCAGCACCTCTCTGGGCCCGTAAAGCACATGAAGGTCATGGACCTCGATTTTATTCCGGGGAATTACCATCTTTTTCTCTTGCGTAAGATAATGCGCAAGCAGATCGCCAGTGCATTCACGGTCAGAACCACTCCGAGAAGCACAATAGCAGTGCCGAAAGGCAGTGCTTCCGGAACGTTGGGCACCTGGGTGGAAATGGTAAACAGATGCATGGACAGCGCCATGCACTGATCAAGAAGTCCATAGGCAAAAATATCGCCTTCCTGTATGGCTTTGAAAAAAACAACTCCTGTGAACATGACAGGAGCAGTCTCTCCGGCAGTACGTGATACCTGCAGGATGATGCCTGTCAGGATTCCGCTGATGGAATTGGGGAGAACGACATAACGGATGGTTTGCCAGCGTGTCGCGCCGACATTCCAGCAGGCTTCCCTGAATGGCCGGGGCACAGAAGCCAGCGCCTCTCTGGTGCTGGCAATAATCACAGGCAGTGTCATGATGGCCAGTGTCAGGGATGCGGCGAGAATAGAACGTCCCATCCCGGCGAAGAGAACGAACGCACCGAGACCGAAAAGAGCATGGACGATACTGGGCACACCGGCCAGATTTACCACTGCCAGATGGATCATTCTTGTGAACCAGTTCTCTCTTGCGTATTCGTTCAGATAAACGGCAGCAAGCACACCAACCGGAGTGGCGATCAGAAGGGAGATGAGCACAAGGTAGAAGGTGCCGAGCAGGGGAGCCCATATTCCTCCTGAACGCATACCCTGAACCGGATTTTTGATGAGAAAATCGATGGACAGAATCGGAGCTGCTTTCACAGCCAGATGCAGGATGATGAGAAAAAGAGGCAGGATGATCAGCATGGTCATCAGGAACAGTACGGCTCTGGCTGTTTTTTCCTGCCGTTCTTTTTTTCGCGTGGCGTCCGTGGCTGTGAACATGAAGACTTCTGTCCGTTATTTTTTATTGCGTATCCCCCTGACAATGAGATCAGCTGTCAGGTTGACCATAAATGTGATGCTGAAAAGCAGGATACCGATGATGAACAGCACCTGATAATGTTCGGAATTTACGGGTGCCTCACCCAGTTCTGCTGCGATTGTCGCAGTGAGAGTACGCACTGGTTCCAGTATTGATTTCGGTATCCGGATGGAATGGCCGGTTGCCATGAGTACTGCCATGGTCTCCCCCACGGCGCGGCCGATTCCGAGCAGCACGGCACCCAGCAGTCCATTACGTGCAGCCGGCAAAAGCACCCGAAAAATGATCTGCCAGCGCGTGCATCCCATGGCCATCGCTGCTTCCCTGTACGTGTCAGGTACTGCCTTGAGAGAATCTTCACCGATGGAAACAATGATCGGCACACTCATCAGCGCGAGTATGATGCCGCCGTTGAGAATATTCAGGCCCAGCGGTGTATGGAGAACACGGATGATCAGAGAGTTCATGACCGTAAGGCCTATGAATCCCCATACGACAGAGGGAATGGCGGCAAGGACCTCAATGATGATCTTGAACGTTTCTCTGAAACCGGGGGAACAGAATTCCGATATGAAGATGGCAGCACCCAATCCGAACGGCACCGCGATAAACATGGCGAGAAGGGTGACACTCGCTGTGCCGGTGATAAGGGCCAGTGCTCCATAGCGCACATGAGTGGCTGATGTGGGATACCATTCTATATTCGTAAAGAAGAATTTAATGTCAAGACCTTTGAAAAGGAAGGCTGCTCCCTCACGGAAGACGAAGAAGAAGATACTGAATACAAAAAGGACCGCACTGACCCCGCAGAGCCAGATCAAGCGTTCTATCATCCATTCCCGTGCAATTTCCATCCGACTTCGGTACCGGGACACAGCTACATGACCTCCTTTGAGTATTTATTCCGAAAGGCTGCGGATCCGGAGTCTGAAAGCGGCACATAACCGGAACGCGAAACGATGTTCTGCCCTTCAGGAGAGAAAATCCAGTTCAGGTATTTTTGGGCACTCTCATCAGGTTCACCCAGGGTGTACATGAAAAGCGGTCTGGCTATCGGATAGAGGTTCTTCTGAGTGTTCTCTACAGAGGGTTCGAATGCTGGAAGGCCTGCCTTTTTTGATATTCTCAGCATTTTCACATGCGGAGTGGCATAGCCCATACCGCTGTAGCCGATGGCACTGATGGTCCGTGCAACGAGTTCTACCACATCTTTTGAGCCGTGCATATCAATGGTTCCAAGCCTGAAATCCCTTTTTACTCCCATTACCGCTTCCCGGAAATATTCGTAGGTCCCGGAGTTCGACTGACGGCTGAGAACGACAATTTCATCCGAGGATTTATCAGGCATGGTTATACCCACCTGAGACCAGCGTGTGTACGTGCCTCTTTCACCGTAAATTTCAGCAAGTTGTTCGATAGAGATTTCATCAATGGGATTGTTTATGTGCACATAGACGGAAATGGCATCGTAGCCCACCAGGAATTCGCGGGGATGCTTTCCTGTATTTTCCTCGGCTCTTTCGATCTCTTCAGGTCTCATCTGGCGGCTGCAATTTGCTATATCCACTGTTCCATTAATAAGAGCTGCGATGCCTGTTCCGGAACCGCCTCCGGATACCTCGACCGAAACACCGGGATCTGCCATGGCATATTCTTCAGCCCATGCCTGGGCCAGGTTGACCATGGTATCCGATCCTGTATTCTGGATGACATTCCTGGTCCCGTGCATGCCCTGAGGTTGTCTGCCGCGGAGGCATCCTGATAAAATGACCGGAATACAGAACAGGAGAATGGGATGGATGAAAAAAAGAGATCCGCGCCGATTGGGGTTCACATGTCTCTGGGCGGGGTTTTTTTGCATGTCCGGAAACATCATATGCGTAAAAGCATTTTCGGTCATAGGTGTTGATCTGCAGGATTTTTATCTTTGACAGGTTCTTCAGGAGTATTTTTAAACCGGTTATGCCCCACAATGGCTTGAACAAGATCGTGAATATGTTCCTTGAGGAATAGATAGGATTTCTCGAATTCGTCATTGATTCTGGAATCATCGCCTTCTCTTATGCACGGATTTTTGATAGGCCAGTCGAAAACGATGACCTGGGATGCTATATCCTTTTTTTGACGTATTTCGGAGCCCAGTACGACCATGACGTTGATCTGCCCTTTCTCTATGATATCGTCCATGGATTTGGGTTTGTTGTTTTTGATATCAATCCCTTTTCCTGACATGAAATGAACCGCTGACGGATCAAGATCAGGAGCGGGTTCAAGGCCGGCGCTGAAGAAGGTGAATTTGGGAATGCGCATCGCATTGCCTATTCCCTCAGCCATCTGGCTGAGACATCTATTTCCGGAGTCCACAAACAGGATATTGAAGATATCGGGTTTCTTCTGTTTTGCATTATTGCCTGTTACCATATAGATAGTCTCTTCACAGATGTTCTTCGATTGATCGGCCACTCTTTCAAATCTGCGTGTCATGGTTATCAGACGCATCACTGTCTGTATTTTTATTTTTCCGGATTCTTTTTCGTTATATAAATTTGAATAAATACTATTCCTCAGCCGGTCAGTGATCTCCTCGGACGCGATCGTTTTGCGGGCAAGTTCAGTATTCCGGTTGATAAAAGACTCGACCGATTCATGGAGCATTCGTATGGAAAGTTCTCCCAGTTTCATGATTTCGTCCAGTTGCGGTAATGATTTCTCCGGGACAAGGTGCAGCACCTCGCGTGCAATACTTTCTGCATAATCTCCGATGCGTTCAAGTTTATCGGCGATCTTGATGGTTGAATATACAAAACGGAGATGGCCGGCTACAGGCTGATGGCGGACAATGAACTCTATGCAGAGCCGGTTCAGTTCGTTCTCCATCATATCGATGCACTGATCCCGCAGTATCACTGTGTATGCAAGCTGCCTGTCCCGCCGGAGTAATGCCTGAAGACCGTTGCGAAGTCCACCTTCGCAGAGATCTGCCATTTCATCGATTACATTGTGCAGATTGGCAATGGCTGCCTGCAGAGATTCCTCCAGATGCGGTATAGATCCAGTCACTTGTCTCTCCTTTGTAAAAGGCTTTAATAAATGATGTTCGGTCACCCGAGAATTTAGAGCTTGGAACTTATTACATTATTCAGTTATCCGCATAACCATCTGACGATATGACCCAAAAAACAGGATGTTAAAATATAATTGTTGCTTATCAAGGAAACAAACGATTTTTCATTATATTCATCTTTGCCGATGGGTGGCTGGTAATTGGATATGTCCATTCCGGGGATTTCTTGGGTTGGGAGGATGCTGTATTCGTTCTTTTATGTAACTGTGAGGGTGATTCAACTTGACTTTTAATTCGATTTAATTATATTGAAACTAATTTGATACAGCACTCTTACCCGTATATTCCCGGACTGATTTGAACATGCCTGTCAGAAAAACGGTTTTTGGCAGCGGGTGGATGACATTTTTATTCTCCATGTCTGTCATCTATTATATTATTATTTTGTTCTGGTCACGGTGCCTCCCATTCATTGACCTGCCCCTGCACCTTTCCATGTCCACTATTATCAGAGCTATGAGGGATAATGATGCTGTCTATCCTCTGTACTACAGTACAATCAGCCTGTTCAAAATACCCAATACATTTCACATAGGGTTCTGCAGCCTGCCTCTCTTTCCTGATATCGAATTCGCAAATTTGATCTATTACATCGTGTACATCATTCTGTTCCCCCTTGCCATTCTCCATCTGATCAGGGAAATGAAAGGCAATCCAGTATTTGTGTTCCTGTCATTCATCTTCATCTTCAATTACAATGCCATGTGGGGATTCGTCGGTTTCATGAGCGGTGTGCCTCTCGTAATCATCTACATCTCCATCCTCTATCGCTCTCATATAACATCTGAATGGAAATACAACCTGTTTTTGTCCTTGTTTTTAATGCTTCTTTTTTACTTTCATTTACTTATTTCTTTTTTTTGTATTTGCATTACAATCGGGACTGCATTTATCTTCAGGAAAAATGTAAGAGATCTATTGGTAAGAATCTCTGTGAGTATTCCTTCCTTCATGATGGCAGGTTACTGGTGGTTTCACCATGGTTTGCATGGAAGGGGAGGAAATACATTTTGGCAAATTGTCGATTATTACAGGACAAATTTTTTCCAATTTTTAGTTCAGAAAGCAGGTTTGATCTACTGGAACCATTATCTGCTCTGGAAAGGTGCAGGCGGCATCGCGCTCGGTATCTTATTTTCGGTTTTTATAATGTCGCTTTTTCTTATGATACGCAGAAATGAAAAGTGGAAAAGGATTTTCATACAGAATTTTGCGGTACGGTATATTCTTTTTTTCATTTTTGTTGCGATTGTTTTCTCCGTTTTCTTCCCCCGTACTTCCAGTTTCCGGTTTTCCTTTTACCGGTTTTCCGTTTTTATCTGGCTTGGAGTGATCGTTCTGCTCAGCCTGGTAGCTTCCGGAAGACAACCCCGTCGCGTCATTGCGATCATGTTTTTTCTCTCGATCCTGAATGCCGGGCTATACGGACACTATTTTTATCAATTCCAGAAAGAGAACCGGTCTTTCGATCCTTCGCTTTTCAGTGATCTTGATAGAAACGGGATCATGACCGCTGTCATTTATGACGGATGGTTCCGCTTTTGTCCGATATACTATCATTTCCCCAGCTACTACATCATCTGGAACAGGGGGATTTTTGCACCACGCAGATTAGATATACAGACAGCAACCTACCCTGTAAAGGCAAATGAGACACTGAAGAGATTTCCGATATACAAAGAGATCCTGCAACACGATTCAATTCAAGAATTTGACTATGTCCTGGTGCGTGGCCGTATTCCGGAAGAAGAACGAACGCAATTCACCAGGTTCCGCCTCTTCAGGGAGCGTGAAGAGTGGAAAATCTTTATCAAAATACCAGAAAACAATTCGTTCATGGAAGAGGAGCCGTGTACAGAAAAGGACCAAATGCAGTGATGGTTCCTGACCATGATTGTCAGCGGTCAGGTAGAAAAAATGCGCACTGTGCTTCCCAGGAAGGTCACGGATCAGGAAAGGAACAGATTTTGCTTGCTATCAGTTCTTATATTGTTTTATATTTAAATGATATGCCGGGATTCAAGCGGTATCAGGAATCAGATAAGTTAAATTCAGGATGATTGTATGAGTAAATCAGACCGACGTGCAGTCGTTTTTTTTTATATATCCGCAGCCTTATTGATTTTTTTCTATGGCGTTGCAGTGAGCAGATACAGAATATTCCCCTATCAGATCTTTTTTCTTGCCAAAACCGGATATGAGGAATTAAAAAGCAGATTGGATAAAGAACGGCCATGGTATTACAGGGTCGTTGATAATGCAGAAAAACCCGGCACAACCGGTACGAGCAAGGCTTTCCAGGGTTATAATTTGATTTCAGAGATCGGTGCCAATTCACAGCTGCTGGTGAAAATCAGCGGTATGAAAGGTGAATTGCTTCATCAGTGGAAAATCGACTGGTTCGATATGTGGCCGGATGCAACACATCTGCCTGAAAGGTTCAAGCCGAAATCCAGACCCGGAACGAACGTTCATGGCACTGTTGTCATGGAGAATGGTGATCTTGTATTCAACTTTGAGCATCTTGGCCTTGTCCGGATAGACTGGAACGGCAAGGTTATATGGCGCCTCCCATATCAGACTCATCACACGATTCACAGGCATGACAACGGGAATCTGTGGGTATGCGGCCAAAAAGAACACACGGAACGGGATGACCGGTTTCTGAACCGTGTTCCACCCTTCAGTGAATATATGATTCTCGAGGTGACGCCTGAAGGAAGAATCGTTTATGAACGTTCTGTTTCCGAAATTCTTTCCAAAAATGGACGTACCGGATTACTCTATCTGGGTTCCCTTCACAACTGGAATACAAGAGTGGGAGGCGATATCCTTCATCTAAACGATGTAGAACCTTTCCCCGAAACATTGAAAGAAGGCTTTTTTAAAAGAGGTGATATTCTGGTCTCTCTCCGCAATATCAATACCGTTTTTGTTTATAGCATCAAGGACGATAAGATCAAATTCATTTCCACGGGTCGTTTTGTAAGACAGCACGATCCGGATTTTATCGATGGAAACACCTTCTCCGTTTTTGATAACAATAATATTTCCTTTGAAACAGAAAATTCCCGAAGCCGGATCCTGATCGTTTCGGCACCGGAAGAGAAAATAGAGGTTTATTTTGAGGGTAACCCCAAAAACCATTTTTATACAGAAATTTTTGGCCAGCATCAGTGGCTTCCAAACGGCAATCTGTTGATCACCGAATCGGTATGGGGAAGGGCGTTTGAGATCAATCAGGAGAAAGAGATAGTCTGGGAATACACTAACTTTATAGATAAAGGAATAATAAGTATCGTTTCCGATGTGCACCGTCTGGAGCCTGATTCCGTACCTTTTCTGTCCGGCATTGTACCGGATCAGCCGGAATCCAAACAGCTGAATCCGTAGCGGTGCAGATCAGGGAAAACTAAAGAACGGAGATCGTATTCATGAAAAACCTCATATACCCCTGCACATTTATCCTTCTGGTCATGGGTATCATTTTTTTCCCGTGCCTTGCGTTTGCCTATGTCGGACCAGGGGCTGGCCTCTCTGCCATCGGTGCTTTTTTTGCGATCATTGCAGGTATCCTGGCTGCTATTTTCGGGTTCCTGTGGTATCCGATCAAACGTCTTATTCGAAAGCGTAAACAAACGGAAAAACAGAAAAAAGACGGAACTGCTGAATGAATTCCTGGATTGCAGTAATAGCACTTGTTATCGGTTTCATCATCCTTATCCGTGCTTTCGGTCTTATGGAAAAGAGCAAGAGAGTCTTCACTCTTTCAGCAGACTCCTTCCAGGCGATACGAAATTCCGATCTGAGTGACGAAAAGAAGGAGAGCATACTTCAGAAAAACGCCGTACAGCTCTTCCGGCTGTTTTTCATTATTGCCTTCGGAGGAGCAGCGGCAATTCTAATTCCTTCATCACTCGTCTGGCTGTGCGACCGGTTGGGATGGGTCTCCTTCTCGGATGTACTGGCAATCACATTATCCCCTTTGTTCCTGATTATCAGCGGTCTCTTCCTTGCGGTCACTCTCATTTTTGGCTTAAAACGTTCCCATGAAAAGGTCCGGTATTCCTCAATGGAACGGATCCTGCATAATCTGGCCTTCAATACCTATCCGGCACAGGTGGCACTGGCCGATATCGAGGATCAGCTATTTTCCAAAAAACTTAACGGATGCAATATTGCAAAACCTGTTTTTGTCACCGCACTTCCGCGAGCGGGTACTACCTTCATTCTGGAATGCTGCGCAGGACTTCCTGAATTTGCTTCCCATTGCTACAGGGATATGCCTTTTGTACTCATCCCTTGCCTCTGGAACCGTTTTTCCTCTGCTTTCAGAAAATCCGGCGAACTTCAGGAGCGTGCTCACGGTGATGGCATCATGATCAATTTCGACAGTCCGGAGGCTTTTGAGGAGGTGTTATGGAGAACGTTCTGGCGGCGGCATTATCTGAAGGATCGTATTATCCCATGGAATGATGAAGCCGATCCGGACTTCAAGGCATTTTTTCGCAGCCATATGCGCAAGATCAGCCTGCTGCGCCGTGAAGATGATGCCGTTCACTCCCGCTACCTGTCGAAAAACAACATGAACATTGCCCGGACCAGGATACTCCGGCAGCTCTTTCAGGATTCGATCATTCTGGTTCCTTTCCGGAAACCCCTTCAGCATGCAGCCTCCATGGTGAGACAGCATAAAAATTTCCTGAAAATTCATAAAGAGGATCCGTTCGCATCACAATACATGAAGGCGATCGGACACTACGATTTTGGTAAAAACCTCCGGCCCATCGATTTCGATGGCTGGCTTGACAAACGCCTTTCCGAGGACACCGGCTCGCTGGCTTTCTGGCTGGAGTACTGGGTGGTCAGCTACAGGCACTTGCTGGAGAGAAGCGGTGATTCCCTGTCTTTCCTCAATTACGACGGTCTGTGCGAGAATCCGGAAAAAGGCCTTCGTACATTGTCAGATATCATCGGAGTTCAGGACCGAAACGCTTTGATGGATCGTGCAAGCCGCGTTCGTGCCCCGAAACCGCACGAAGTGGATATGGGAGCAATCCGTTCTTCCATCCTGGAAGAGGCGGACCATATTTATTCCAGGCTGAATAAGGCAGTAATCAGATAGGAAATCGGTCCCGGCAGTATGAGAAGCACTGTCCTGCAGGTATACAGAATTGATCTATATTGTGCTTTCCGGTTTACCCGCCTCTTGTTCTTAATGAAAATAAAGATTAAGCGATTGACATTGAAAATTATTTTAATTACTATTTATTGTTCTGAAATACACGTTATTCCATTTCCTAAACAGGGTGGTGGATGCTGTGGAATCTTTTGAAAAACTGGGTGTATTCTACCTGGGAAAATCTTATGATATTGAAAAAAAGGCTTCTCTGGAAGATCTCATACTTTACGATTCCAAGGATCTGACCACACATGCAGTGATTATCGGGATGACAGGCAGCGGGAAAACGGGTCTGGGAATAGGGATGATAGAGGAAGCTGCCATGGACCGGATCCCGGTGATAGCGATAGATCCAAAAGGAGATCTTGCCAATCTCATGTTCACTTTTCCGGATCTTTCCGATGAAAACTTCAGGCAGTGTGTGAATGAAGGGGATGCAGCCGCAAAAGGAATGACTTTAGATGCGTTCGCATCAGCTCAGGCGGAACTCTGGAGGAAGGGGCTCAAGGAATGGGGGCAGAGCGGAGAGCGCATAAGGAAGCTCAAAGAGACGGCAGATTTTTCTGTATATACACCCGGAAGCTCAGCCGGTCTTCAAATTTCTGTATTGCGATCTTTCAGGGCACCACCCCGCGAATTTCAGGATGACAGGGATCTGTACAGGGAACGTATCACTGCGACTGCGAGCAGCCTCCTGTCTTTGCTGGGAATAGAGGCAGATCCCATGACAAGCCGGGAGCATATTTTAATCTCGAACATACTCTTTCATTCATGGGATAAGGGCATGGATCTGGATCTCCATTCTCTGATTCAGGCCATTCAATCGCCCCCTTTCAAACAGATCGGTGTGATGAATACAGAGTCTTTCTTTCCGTCAAAGGAAAGGTTCGAGCTGAGCATACGGTTCAATGCCCTGCTTGCATCGCCCGGTTTTGAAGCCTGGCGTGAAGGTGATCCGCTCGATATAGGCAATATGTTATATACAGAAACAGGAAAACCGAAAGTATCCATCATGTCCATAGCCCATCTCTCCGATCCTGAAAGAATGTTTTTTGTGTCCATGATTCTCAATGAGCTGATAGGCTGGATGCGTTCCCAGCCCGGAACGTCCAGTCTGCGGGCGATACTCTACATTGATGAGCTCTTCGGTTATATGCCTCCTGTAGCCAGCCCGCCATCCAAGATACAGCTTCTGACATTGCTGAAACAGGCAAGGGCTTTCGGACTGGGTGTGGTGCTCGCCACCCAGAATCCGGTGGATCTGGATTATAAGGGACTCTCCAATGCGGGTACCTGGTTCATCGGACGTCTTCAGACCGAAAGGGATAAAGCGCGTTTAATGGATGGTCTCGAAGGTATACAGGGCGGGAAGGGATTCGATAGAAAACGAATAGACCGGATTCTGACATCGCTTGGGAAACGTATCTTTCTCCTGCACAATGTGAACGACAATGAGCCTGCCGTATTTCAGACGCGCTGGACCATGAGTTATCTTTCCGGGCCACTGACAAGGGAGCAGATAAAGAAGCTGATGACAGGAAGGACGCAGGATGCTGACAGGCCTCTTAAGAAAAAAGATGAAATACCGGTGCCATCCAGCCTTTCAGAAGAGTCAGGTGATCGTCCGATAATTCCATCTGGAGTCAGGCAATATTTCATACCGCCATCGTCCTCTCCGGAAGCCGGTTCCCGGGTATATTATCCCCGGGCAGCAGGAGCATGCGAGATAGGATATGAGAACATACGGTATGGATTGCAGTACTCTGTGAGGAGACTTTATCTGTGCGATATTCAGGAAGGACCCGTATCTGTGGACTGGGAACAGTCTGAGACCATTGAAATGGATTTCTCACGTCTCGAGGCCTCTCCTGTTCCGGAATCCGCATTTGCGTCTCTTCCTCCATCCGCGGGGGAGGTCAAATCCTATACAGAATGGGGGAAATTGCTGGAACACTGGATACGGCTGAATGAAGGTGTCCATCTGTTCAGAAACCCGGAATTCTCGCTCGTTTCAAAGCCCGGAGAATCTGAAAAGGATTTCCGTGTCCGCCTTCAGCAGTCAGCCCGTGAGAAGAGGGATGAAGAGATCGATGCTTTGCGCAAGAAGTACGCTGCCAAGATACAGACGTTGAACGATCAGATCCGGAGGGCTGAACATGCCACAGAAAGGGAAACCGCTCAGTCCACACAGCGGAAGGTCGATACTGCGATTTCTGTAGGAGCAGTATTACTGGGGGCATTCCTTGGCAGAAAAGGCCCGAACCTGACGAGCGTCTCTAAAGCCGGGACAGCAGCGCGTCAGGCGAGCCGCCTGGGAAAAGAAGCCCAGGATGTACAGAGGGCTAAAGAAACTGAAACTGTACTCCGGGAGCGGCTGGCACAGATGCGCACCGACCCCGCCAGTGACTGGAGCGACTGGCACAGCTGGAATCGGAACTGGAACTCGAGATACGGCAGATCTGCGAAGTGGATGCCACAACGATCCCTGTCGATACTCTCACTTTGCAGCCGAAGAGCACTGGAATATATATCCATTTCGTGGGTCTTGTCTGGATCCCGTATGTCCGGGATAAAGACAATAATCTGGTAAGAGTATAAGGGATAGCTGTGAACCTTTTCTACGAAATGAGTCATCAAGCGGGACCTGGATTCTTAAATGAGAAACCTGATCTTCCAATATGAATGAAATGCTGATTGTTCTTACTGTTTTCCTGGCTCTCGCTATGGGTTGGTCCATTGGTGCCAATGATGCTGCTAACTCACTCGGAACTGCGGTCGGAGCAAGAGTTCTTACGCTAAAGCAGGCCATCATTCTGGTTTCTGTCTTCGGATTTCTCGGTGCTGTGCTTCAGGGCGGGTACGTCACGAAAACCATCGGGAACGGGATAATCAAACTTCAGGAATTACCGGCATATTTGATGATACGTGTGGCACTTGTTTCCATCTTTTCATGCTGCATATTTATTGTTATAGCCACCTACTGGAAAATGCCGATTTCAACAAGTCATTCAATCGTGGGTGCAGTTGCAGGAGCCGGTCTGGCAATTCACGCGCAGCCGGATTGGAGAGTCCTTTTAAGCATATTTATTTGCTGGATATTCACTCCACTGGGTGCTGCTCTTATCGGATATATTTTTTACAGAATTCTGGAAAAAGTATTCCCCAGAGTGGTACCTGCAAGGTATTCGGGAAGGGTGATCACAGTCCTCATCATATTCAGTGGCTGTTATGTGGCCTTTTCATGGGGAGCCAATGATGTTGCGAATGCTACGGGATTGCTTGAGGGAGCGAGAATACTGCCAGGACACACAGGAGTCATGCTGGGAGGCCTGGCAATAGTGCTGGGAATAGTTACCTGGGGATATAAAGTGATAGAGACCATAGGATCCAAAATCACGCATTTAATTCCTCTGATGGCGTTTGCGGTTCAACTGGCAAGTGCCGTGAATGTCCATATCTACACGCTTTTCGGGATACCTGTGTCCACAAGTCATTCCATTGTGGGAGCGATTTTCGGTGTCGGACTTGTCAAAGGCATAAAGGTAATCAATTTTCGAATTCTTTTGGATATCTTTCTATGCTGGGTTGCCACACCATTGGTATCAGGTGCCATATGCTATGCGATTCTCTCACTGTTTAACCGGTTTTTTTCATTCTAAGGAGGCTAAGAAAACGAAATGAAGGAAAGAACAAATATTCTTGGATGGCTTGGTATGGCTGAACAGCATAACATAATGCTGGAGGCGAAGCAGCATGTTGATGAAACCTGCAGAACCGTATTCTATCTGGACGCAGCGATAAAGGCTTTCGCCGATAATGATCTCAGCGGAAAAATCAAGGCCATCGAAGCCGTGAAACAGAGTGAACGTGAAGCGGACAAGCTCGTATGGAAAATGATCAAGAAACTCTCGGAAGGATTGCTGCTTCCGCCCGACCGTGAAGACCTGCTGCGTTTTGCCAACGCTCTCGATAAAATAGCGGACTCCACAAACCGCGCTGCCCGTATTCTCGGATTTATTGATAAGAAACCGTCCAAAAATATTGTCAAGAATATACTGATCGGTACAGGAATGATTTCGGACGGTGTGAATGCACTTCGTAAAGCAATTGCGGCTGCAAGAAAAAGCGATATTAAAGAGGCTTTTACCTATTGTGAAGAAGTCGAGCGCTGCGAGCATGACGCAGACGATCAGAAAAGGACACTGATCGATGTGATCCTGCATGAGAAACTGGAGGCCAGCGAGCTTCTTTTGCTGTACAATCTTGCAGAAGCTCTGGAAGCGATCACCGATCGCATTGAGACTGCATCGGATCAGGTCAAGATATTGACAGTGCAATTAAAATAACCCTACTGGAATGGATTTTAATTCTGATTTAACGGACGAGGATTCTGACAAGAAATTTTATATTCGAATATGAAAAGAGGGGAATCCTGCACCCATGGATCAGCAGATGAGGCATGCAGGGTGATTGATAAATCCATGCTTCCTGAAAAACCCGTCCGGAGCGGCCGCTCTTTCCAATATTACTGCGAACGGATTATCTTTCAGAAAATAATTCCTTCCAATCCAATAAAAATAATATTCATTTCAACTGAGGATTTTCCGGGATCGTCCGGGAATAAACCTGTCATTGAAGAAGCCTGTAACCTTTTAACCTGTTTCTCTGTCTATTCTAATGAGAATCACGCTTAAAACGGATTTGCCCGAATTCTCAGAATAGGGGTTGGACTGTCATGAAATTGCATCTACAATGGATCAATATCTTCACGAAGTTGTATGTGACTCTGATTTTCAATGTACTCGTTCTTTTCATTTCATCTCAGGTAGCAGCAGGGGATGGAGATGCGGATAAAGTGGACCATGGAGGAAGAATGGTCATTGAAGCCTGCAGGACTGAAAGTATTCCGGTTATTGACGGCAGGCTGGACGACACAGTCTGGAAAAAGGCGAAAGCATACGGAGATTTCAGGACATTTGAGCCGGAATACGGAATAGAGATCAGCGAGAAAACGCTGGTTTTTGCAGCCTACGACAAAGAAAATCTCTATTTTGCCTTTGATTGCACGGATTCGAAACCGGATATGATCAAAGCGACAAAGACAAAAAGGGACAATATCTTCAATGAGGACATTGTGGCGGTTTTTCTCGACACGCACAATGACCTGAACAGCGCCTATGTGTTCTTTGTGAATGCCTGCGGTGTACAGGGGGATCTTATGATGAATGCCGACGGTAACGGCGACGCATCTTCAGCGGATTTTATCTGGGAGTCTGGCGGTTATTTGAATGGAGTGGGGTATTCCGTTGAGATGCGAATCCCGCTTCACAGCATACGGTTCAAAGGCGGAGAGACAGTGACGATGGGACTGGGATTGCACCGCGCGATCACCAGAACGTCCGAGAGAACCATGTTCCCTGAGATCAATCCAGCAAAGGGGAGTGTGATCAGCCAGTCCGCCCTTGTGCATTATAAAGGGATTCAATCCAGACGCAGGGTGGAAATCCTGCCTGCTGTCACCTGGACACAGCGCAGGGAACATCAGGAAGGCAGGATGACCTCCATTTTTAACCGGAAGGAATTCGGTGTCACAGGGAAATTAGGGATTTCATCAACACTCACGCTGGATGGAACGTACAATCCAGATTTCAGTCAGGTAGAGGCTGATGCGAGGCAGATCGATGAGGTCAATACTCGTTATGCTATCTACTACAGCGAGACCCGGCCTTTTTTTACCGAAGGACAGGAGAATTTCGAATTTTCCGGACTTAATATGTCGTCACCGATATGGAATGCGGTCCACACACGCACCATTGTGGATCCAATTGCCGGTCTGAAACTGTCCGGAAAGCTCGGGAAAAGGAATTCACTGGCGTCCATACTGGCGGTAGATGAATTCCCGGTGAATACCCGGGGCAGCCGGGCCAATATTGGAATCATCAGGTATAAAAGACTGACAGATGATGACAGTTACCTGGGAAGCCTTCTGACAGCCAGAAGCGTGGGCAGGGAATATAACGGCGTGGTGGGTATCGATTTCAAAAAGCGGATTAATGGGAATATGAAGCTGGACGGGAATATCATTGGATCAATATCAAGAAATGAAACAAGTGAGAAGCAGCCGGGGCAATCGGCCAATCTCGTCTGGAGTTACGATTCCCCCAATTATTATATGGCCTTTGCGTTCCACACGATCAGTGAGAAATTTCAAATGGATCCGGCCTTTATAAGCAGGACAGGCGTTTCCCGTGCTGTAGCCAATTTTTCGAGAAGATTCTATGAAAAGGACGAGAAGCTGGTCTCATGGATCAGAAAAGGATTCAGAAAACTGGCATTTCAGCGTGTGAATACCGGCATTTATGTTTCATTGACCAGGGATTTGGATTATGACATGAACGAGAGATACGGCGAACTGTACATCAATTTCAATATGCCTCTTTCCACGCAACTGGGTTTTTCTTATATACTGGCATCCGAGATCTACATGGGTAAATCTTTTCTAAAAAACTCTGTTGATGCTTACCTGCAGACCACTCCCAAACCCTGGATATCAGGAAGCCTGAGTATTGAAAAGGGAAAGTATCCCTATTACGATCCGGATGATCCTTCTCAGGGTAACAGATTGAACGGGGGAGTCTCTCTCACTTTGAGACCCACACGGGATCTTTCCGTGGATATCTCCCACTCGCGTTCGATTTTTCATCTTGAATCGAACGGCGAGCAGCTTTATGATTTCAGATTGTACCGCGGTCGTCTGACCTATCAGATCAACCAGTATCTGTACGTGCGCGGGATCGCGGAATACGATGAAATGGATAGGATTCTGACTTCGGATTTCCTGATGAGTTTTACCTATATCCCGGGCACTGTCTTCCATCTGGGATATGGATCCCGTCATGAGAGATTGAAATATATTGAGAATGATTATGTTGCAGCGAACCATTTCATGACGATGAAGCATGGATTTTTCATCAAAGTATCTTATAACTGGATATTCTAGGGTCATACCCATTATCCATGCACATTTCTTTACGATCCGGTAATTTTTGATTGTTACAGAATGCCGTTCACATCTTTTGGACTCATGGACATGTCCCTGAGTCTGAAATCCGGGCAGAATCACTGATTGTCCTTGATCATCCGGATGGAAAATGCCCTTATCTACCGGATAACTGAAGGCAGATATGAATGAGATTGAAAGAAGATACCTGACAAAGAAGCTTCCTCTGAATTTTCATTTACTCAAGGGAACTGAGATCGAACAGGGATATCTCGGCGCAACGGCTGAAGGAAGGGTATTTCGGCTGAGACGCAAGGGTAAAAGGTATTATTTCACCCTGAAAACGGGCGAAGGACTGAAAAGAGAGGAATATGAGATTGAACTGACCGCAGAGCAGTTCAGCATGTTATGGCCTCTGACTGAGCGATGCCGTGTCGAAAAAGAGCGCTTTGATCTGGATCATGAAGGCAGCAGGATTGAGACAGACCTTTTCAAAGGCCGTCATATGGGGCTGGTGATTTCAGAGGTCGAATTTCCTGCAGTGAAAGATGCAGAACGGTTTTCCGCTCCGGACTGGTTCGGTCCGGAAATAACAGGTGATCCACGATTCTCGAATTTTTCCCTTGCCACGAGGGGTATTCCTGTTTCAGAACTGTTCGATCAGGTCAGGATTATATGCCAGGCAGCGGTGATGCCTTTTAGAGTATTCAATGGGTACACTCAGATCCTGCTTGTCAAGAACCGGAGCCGAACGAAGTGGGTGATGCCCAAAGGCACTGTAGAAACAGGATCGAATCCGGAAAAGACCGCTGAAAAAGAAGCGTTTGAAGAAGCAGGTGTAAGAGGCAGATTATCACCCGGTCCGCTGTTCTGTTACGCATACAACAAATCGGATGCAATCTGTCCGGTGACAGTCTATATCATGAAAGTGGAAGAGATCCTCGATGACTGGCCTGAATCAAAAACGAGAAAAAGGAACTGGTTTACCCTGGAGGAAACAGAAATCAAACTGGATGAAAGAGTGCCCCGGACCCTTTTTCCGCTGCTGAAACAGTATCTCGATGAGGAATTATCCTGCTTTCTGTAATTGTTTCCATGTATCGATATGATGCTCCTCATCGCATTTGTCCTTTTCGAGAATGGCACGTGAATCTTCATCCCATTCTATGTCTCTTATCAGTTCCGTGTAATGATTTACTGCCTTGCTTTCAAGCCATATTCCTGTTTTCAAAACTGCTTTGCGCCCCGCTGCACGGGAAATCCATCCAATGCTCATACCAGCGATCCAGAAACCCAGACGGAATAAGAACGGCCTGAATCCGTATTCATAGAGCTTCGACTGAAAATCCTGAAGATGGGTCATTTCATTGATCATTGCTGCAATGAGGAGACGGCCGTGTTCAGTATTCCTGCGTGTAATCTGGAACTGATATACAGCGACGGCCATGGTTTCAAGATTGTGCAGCGTTTTAAAACCTTTTTTAATGGCCCTCAGCCGTTCAGATGAATAACCGTTTCCCCTGAAATGTACGGAAGATTCACTCATCGCATTTCTGATATCCTGTATTTCTGAATCCATAATTGTCCCCTGCATTTGACACTGGATATTTAAGTTCCGTTAAAAAATTAGTGTTTTTAATCAGGAAATACAAGTGTAAAATTTTTTTATACTTCCTGTGAAGAGAGTCTGATACGCTCGATCATGACCGGACAATTCAAAGTGAATCAAAAAAAGCGAGCAAAGAAAGAACTTGCAAACTGAAAGAAAAATGATTAAAATATAATTTATTCAGTAGGAACGGTCTGGCACTTTTTCGGTGGTTTTGGGGATTATCCATATTGAAATTTGATTTATTGCCAATGTAAGTGACGAGGTCAGGGTATGCAGATATCAGGATTAAGGTACGGTAAAGAGCTTCTC
>CAYXFJ010000021.1:0-20388 GCA_964464265.1 uncultured bacterium | reverse complement strand
AAAATGTAATATGGGAGCAGACAGGAAACTCAGAGGATCAAGCGGTAACCGAGGCCGTAAACGGTGAGGATATGCCGGGGATGGCCGGGGTCATCCTCGATTTTTTTTCTTAGCCGTGATATAAAGTTGTCCACTGTCCGGGTCGTCGGAAAGACATCATAACCCCATACCTTATTCAGCAGTTGATCCCGGCCAACGGTCTTGCCTTGATT
Organism: uncultured bacterium; assembly: GCA_964464265.1. Lineage (GTDB taxonomy): Bacteria > Zhuqueibacterota > QNDG01 > QNDG01 > DSAB01 > CAYXFJ01. The sequence continues at coordinate 20,176 of CAYXFJ010000021.1, read as the reverse complement.
TTTCAGAAGTAATTTCAGGATATCGTATTCTTTGGGAGACAGTGTCACTTCTCCGTTTTCATCGAATGCACTGTACTGTTCGAACTGAACATGAAGCCTGCCTATGCGCTGATATGTTCCGGGAAAACCGGCCGGTTCAGCAGTCCTTCTGAGAACGGCTTTGACCCTGGCCATCAGCTCGAGAACGCTGAAGGGCTTGGTGATGTAGTCATCTGCGCCAAGCTCCAGGCCGAGGACTCTGTCACTCTCCTGCTGGCGGGCGGTCAGCATGATCACAGGCACACGGATCCCCCTGGTTCTCAATGACTTGCACACCTCGAGGCCGGACCGGCCCGGGAGCATGATGTCCAGGATGATCAGGTCAGGCTGCTCTTTCACAGCCATCTCCTGGCCGGTCACACCATCATCTGCGATCAGGACCTGGTATCCCTCGTACTCGAGATTGTCTTTCAGGCTCAATGCCATCTGTTTTTCATCTTCGACTATAAGTATGCGTTTCATGAAGCTTCACTCCGGCCGGGAACCGGGAATGAGAGCGTGAACGTACTCCCCATTCCCATTTCACTTTCAGCTGTCACTGTGCCGCCATGCATTTCCATGATATGTTTCACAAGACTGAGTCCCAGACCGCTCCCCTTGATATGCCGTGTCGAAGGATCCTCAACCCTGTAGAAGGGATCGTATATAAACCTCAACGCATTTTTGGGAATTCCGAGGCCGTGGTCTCGAACCGACAGTATGATAGAGTCCTCCCTTTTCTTCAAACAGACCTCGATTCTTTTATGATCCGGGCTGAATTTGACTGCATTGTCAAGAAGGTTCACAAACGCCTGGGTCACCGCGTCCCTGTCGACAGGGATTCCGGGCAGAGGTCCAGAGGAAGTGAATTCGACCTCGAAACCTTCGTTTTCCAGATGTGCCCGGTAACTGTTCAGAGTATCACCGGCCAGCTCCGCGAGATCCTCCTGTCGAAATTGATAAGATACTCTCTTCCGCTCAATTCTGGAAAAATCCAGGATGTTTTTCACCATCTGGGATAACCTGACACTCTCCTGAGCGATCATATGATAATAGTGTTTTTTCTTGTCTTCAGAACGGATTCGGCCAAGCTCAAGGGTCTCTGCATGGACACGGATGAGGGAGAGGGGTGTGGCCAGTTCATGAGATACATTGGCGACAAAATCGGTCTTTAACTGTCCGAATCTGATTTCTTTCAAAACGTTCTTCAGCAGATAGAGCAGTCCCAGAATCAGAATGATGTTCACTGCCGCAAGAAAGATGAGATCAGACCGGGTCCGCGCTCTTGCTATCTGTCCCAGTGTCATTCCCCTGAGCCGAATCATCAGGGCAACTCTGGGGAGCAGCCAGACGGAATCACTCAGTTCATAGTCATTGTTTTCTTCTTCTTCACCGAGATACATCCAGACGTCCCCCGAACTGTCCCCTACTGCAAGAATGACATCTTCATCCTCAATACTCCTGAGCTTGGGAACGATGACCTCTTCTGCAAATGACCGGTCATCCAGCAGCAGTCCAGACAAAAAAGCAGCTGAATCCTGACCCGTCAAAATCACGGGAAAGATGATCCATGTCAGCTGCGTACCTGCTTCGGGTGAAAGGGGAACGGACACCGGCTGTATGTAACCCTTCCGGGCACGAAGCTGCGTTTTTTGGATTGCTTCACGATGAGAGTCGATGAGTGAGTCCACATTAAAACCGCCGGATCCCTCTGGATCTTGACGGATGGAACTGTCCCTCCAGACGAACTGCTGCGGTTTCCCTGAATAATTTATAAAGGCAGCCAGAATAAAGGAATTTCGATCCAGGAATCTTTTCAGATCCGGCCTATCCTCAGATCCTTCCTCCCCTGCTATGGCCAGGGCAACCTTATCAACCTCCTGAACCCAGCGGTTAAATTCATCCCAGCAATGCTGATTGACTGAAAAAAGAACACTCTCCAGCTGACGCTGATAGAGAGTCCGGATCACGTCTTCATCCGAGTGACGCCGGTTCCATTGAAATGCGGTATAGCTGAAAAGAGGGATCAGCACAATAAAAAGAATGAAGATAAAGGATCTTGCTGAATGCAGAGATTCGAACTTCCTCATTCTGAACTTCCTGTTGCGGACTTTTTAAACGGGTTGGATAACCAACCCCGGGTTCACAGACTTTCAGGACACGGACCTTCTCGACCGGGCAGCGACTCTGTAAAGATACCAGCCCAGGCAGATGAACACCAGAGCAGAGACCCCTTCGCCCATCCATGCTGAGGGATACCGGATTTCCAGGATTCTGGGCACCTTCGACAGAATGACCGCGATAACTGCCACGACCACACCCATGAGTCCTTCCCCTGCTATAAACCCTGACCCTAAAAGAATACCCTGGTCCTTTCCCTTCTGAACCAGTTCCTTGTCTCCGCCGTATTTCTTTTCGATAAAATGCCGTATCATCCCGCCGAAAAAAACAGGCATCATGGTATAAAGCGGAAGGTAGACCCCTACCGCAAAGGGCAGGGGCGGGACCTTGAGGAGGAAAACGATCACAGATATGACAGCACCTATGGCCACAAGATCCCATCTCAGATTCCCTTCAAGGACACCGTCGAGCACGGTCTTCATCAGGGTCGCCTGCGGGGCTGGCAGCTCATCCGTACCGAATCCGTAGGCCTTTCCCAGATAAAACACAGCGAGGCAGACGAAGAAAGCCGAACCCACAGCGCCGAGGAGTTCGCTGATCTGCTGTTTTCTGGGAGTGGCACCGATGAGAAATCCTGTCTTGAGCTCCTGTGAGATATCCCCCGCTATGGAAGCGGCGATGCACACGATCGTACCGATGGTCAGAGCGGTGATCTTTCCCCAGAGATCTGTCCATCCCAGAAGCCGGAATATGATGCCCGTACCCAGCAGGGTGACGATCGCCATCCCGGAAGTCGGATTGGAAGAAACCCCGATGAGACCGACAATACGGGAGGAAACCGTGACAAAGATAAACGCGAAGAGGGCAATGGACAGTGCGCTGGCGAAACGCATGAAGATATGGGTGTTATGGCCGATGATACCCGGGATCAGGGTTACCATGAGGACAACAATGGACACCCCGAGAATGACGTATTTAATGGGAAGATCCCGTTCCGTGCGCAGTTTACCCCTGTCCAGCTCCGCGGTGCTGGCTTTCAGCTGCCCGATGCCTATTTTGAGCGAATTGATCATAATCGGGATGGATTTGGCCACGGTAATGATCCCTGCGGCTGCCACAGCGCCTGCGCCGATAATGCGTATATACCCATCCCAGATCTGCCTGGCCGATAAGCCTCCGATCGTGGTGATCTGGGGATCGAGACCGTCCGTCCTGAGAAAGGCAAGAGTGTTCGGCCATATCTCGCTGGAGCCAAATTTCCAGGCAATAAAGGGGATGATGATCACCCACGAAAGAAGCCCCCCGCTCACCATGATGGTGCCAATGCGGCGTCCCAGTATGTAGCCCACACCGAGAAGTGCGGGAGTGGTCGACACTCCCACCTCCGCCTTTTTGATGAACGGAAGATGGATGAAAATATTTTGCGGCCAAAGATAGAGAAGATTGACAAGACCTTTATAAATGGCTCCGATGCCCAGGCCTTTGAAAACATTTTTCGCAGTGGATCCGCCGTCCGAAGCCGCGATCAGAACTTCCGCTGCTGCGGTGCCTTCCGGATAGGGCAGCGTTTGATGTTCCTTGACAATGAGATAATTGCGAAGGGGGACCATAAAAAGAACCCCGAGCACCCCTCCGCATACGGCGAGAAGGGTCATCTGGTAAAGGGGCGGCTGATACCCCCATATGAAGAGTGCCGGAATAGTGAAAATAATGCCTGAAGCAAGGGAAGAGCTCGAGGTCCCTGCTGTCTGTGAGATGTTGCATTCAAGTATGGTCGGTTTGCCGAATACCGGCGTCAGAATACGGAGAACTGCCACGGATACCACAGCCAGCGGAATTGCGGTGCTGATGGTCAGTCCGACCCGAAGCCCGAGATAGGCATTTGCACTTCCAAAAACAGCTCCCAGCAGGATGCCGATAATCACGGTTTTAAGATTGAAATCCTTCATGGGCACATCAGGGGAAACATATGGCTGGTGTGTTTTCATCGCTTTACCTCTGTTTTATGTGCGGCTTTTTGGATAATATACGACAATCCGCCTCTCTTAATCAACACTTTCTTTCTCAAAATGCGCCTTGATTTCCATATCCGGTAGTGCTATCTTGATTCCTGTACCGGTCAATCGCTTATTTGAATAACCATGAGGAATCCATGAACCGCATCATTCGCTTCGGTATATCCATGGACACAAAACTGCTCGAGCAGTTCGACAGTCTTATCTCCAGGCAGGGATACTCTAACCGATCGGAAGCGCTGCGGGACCTGGTCAGAGACCGTCTGGTCCTGGAGGAATGGAAGGAGGACGAAAACCAGGAAACCGTGGGAACCATCACCCTGATCTACGATCATCACAAGCGGGACCTGACCGAAAAGCTCACAGAACAGCAGCATCTCTGGCACGATGCCGTCATCTCCTCCCTCCATGTGCATCTGGACCATGATAACTGCCTGGAGGTGCTCGCCGTGCGGGGAAGATCCTCGGAGATCAAGAAATTCGCGGACGAATTGATCTCCACAAAGGGTGTCAAACACGGCAAGCTGGTCATGACCTCCACTGGAAAAAACATGTGACGCGTCACATCCTGGATTACATCCAACCCCCGGACAATCCCTCTTTTTTCCTTCAGGCCGTGCTTAAGCCACTTCATGCCGCAATCCGGCGGCTATTTTATACTTGACATCTCTCGCCGGACTCTTTATATTGTGGTGTTACTTTTCTAATTTTCGTGTTACGACTCATTATTAAGACCAGCCCCTCTGAAGTTAAGCCATTAAAGGAAAATCATTGCAAAAGAAGATTAAAAATATTTCCCTCATGATTTTTCTCGGAGTCTCAACTGCTTTTTCAGCAGTGAAGACCGGGAAGACCGAAAAGGACAGTATCGATATCCGGTACCGCTTCGATCCTGTTATCAAGACAGCATCAAAGATCAGCGGAGCCCAGCGTGACCAGGTGGCCAGCATCACCCTTATCGGCGGACCGGAGCTTCGCAATGCGCCAACGGATGCTGTTTTTGAGCTCGTCAAGGTTCACATTCCGGGCATTTATGTCACCGAATGGGGTGTCATGGGATTCGGTGTGGCCGGAAGCGCGGCAGGCAAAATATCCATGCGGGGAATCGGCGGCAGCGCGGATACGCATGTGCTCATTCTGAGGAATGGCCGTCCGGATTTCATGGGGCTTATGGGCTGCACCATAGCGGATGAATTCTCCACAGACGGCGTTGAACGAATTGAGGTTCTCAGGGGTCCTGCTTCCTTCCTCTACGGCACTAACGCAACTGCGGGTGTCATCAACATCGTATCCGCCAGGATGACTGAAAATGGCTTCAGGACCGAGTTCGGCGGCGGATACGGAACATTCGATTCCAGAAAGCTCATGCTCTCTCACGGCGGCAAACTCGGAAAACTGGATTATATGCTGACTGGAACCTCGAGGCGCACCGACGGGCACCGCACGGACGCGAACAGCCGTTATCAGGGCAACTTTTTCACCTCCCACGCGGGATATGCTCCGGGTAAAAACACCTCCCTTGAATGGAACATGACCTATGCCGATATGACGATCTATGATCCGGGTCCCGATACAGGTCCCTTCGAGGATCACCGGTACGATGTGCTCCGCTACGGCGGCGACGTCACACTGACCCACGACGGAAAACTGGGCGAGACCAATCTCAAACTGCACGGCAACTTTGGAAAACACAATTTTTACGACGGCTGGCACTCCACGGACAGAATGCTGGGTGCCATTCTCTATCAGAACATAAAGCCGTGGGCCGGCAATATGACCACTCTCGGATTCGACTACAAGCGGTACGGAGGATCGGCTGAAAACAGGCTGTCGCCTGCGGATTACGGCACCTATTATATAACAGAGTACGCTCCCTATATGCATGTTCAGCAGATGTTTCTAAAACATTTCATTGCCTCAGCGGGCATACGTATGGAGCGCCATTCCAGGTACGGAAGTGAGATCCTTCCCAAGGTCGGACTTGTGGCGCATCTGCTTCCTGTGACCTCCCTGCGACTTTCCGCTGCCAAGGGATTTCGCAGCCCCTCCATACGGGAGATGTATTTCTTCCCGCCCCAGAATGCTGATCTGGAACCGGAACGCCTGTGGAATGTCGAGGCCGGTGCTACGCAATACCTGGGAAAGCGTTTGAAACTGGATGCCGTCTTATTCCGGTCCGAAGGGTCGAACCTGGTGCGGGCCAGCAATCCCGGATTCCCCTTTCACTGGGTCAACAGCGGGGCTTTTATTCATACCGGTTACGAACTGACTGCGGACTGGATGCCCGTGGACGGCCTGACGATCAATACCTCATGGTCCAAACTCGATCTGGGGGATCAGACACTCTATTCACCGGGGAAGAAACTGACCGCCTACATTAGCTACAGGTTCCGCTGGTTTTCCATGGCTCTCGATTTCCTGCATGTCATGGACCTTTATGGAGCGGATTTCCGAAAGAATCCTCTCAAAGATTACACCCTGCTGAATGCCACATTGCAGACCGATGTTCTGCGCCGGATAAATCTCAAATTTTCAGTGAAAAACGTTCTGGATGCTGATTATTATGCCATGTGGGGGTATCCAATGCCCGGAAGGCATGCCGCAGCCGAAGTCCGTTTTTCTTTGTAAAGGCACCATGCACAGGTACCCTGTTAAAACCCGGTATTTGATCCTGTGCGCCCTGTTTATGGCCACAGGCATTCTTCTGCCCATCTTCTTCCATGCTGCCGGACTGGGCTCCGTTTTTCTGCCGATGTTCTGGCCAGTGGCGGTCTCTGCATTCTTTCTCCCTTTCCCGTTCGCACCTGCGGTGGGTGTACTCACACCCCTTCTCTCCTTTATTATGACCGGGATGCCGCCCCCTCCCATTCTCTATAAAATGTTACTTGAACTCTCCGCACTGGCAGCCTCGGTACGGATGCTATACTCAAAGACCCGGCTTGGAACTTTATGGATCATGCTCATTGCTATTATCCTGTCTGAAGGGATCGGCCTTCTCGGCTCTGCTCTCATCGCTCCCGTGCTCGGGTGGCCCAGAGAGCTTTATGCAGCTGCTTCCCTTTTACAGATCCTGCCCGGTCTTTTTTCCATGCTCATCATGATCCCGCCGGTCATTAACAGACTTCTGAAAGAACCCATTTTTGGATTCCGGAAAAATCATGTCAAAAGCCCATAGAGATTATTTCAACCAGCTGGCGCCGGAATGGGACGACAGAATGCCTTCAGATCCGGCATTCGAATCCTTCATCAAGCGGTTCGGCATCCGGAAAGGCGACAGGGTGCTCGATGTCGGAGCAGGAACAGGCAGGATGACCGCCTGTCTTATGAAACGCACGGGCCGGCAGGGTCTGGTCGTCGCAGAGGATATCGCTGAGCGCATGCTCATGCACGGGAAGAAACGGACAGGCCGGTGTCCGCCCTTCTGGTTATGCGATGATGCCGGGTCTCTCGCTCTTAAATCCGAAACCTTCGACAGGGTGCTCTGCTTCTCCGTCTTTCCTCATTTCCGGTCACCCCTCATCGCTCTGCGGGAGATGCACCGCGTTCTCAAACCCGGCGGAAGTATCCTCATCCTGCACATGCATTCCAGTGCAGAACTGAACCTCTTTCACGCTTCTCTGGACGGAATCGTCCGCCATGACAGGCTGCCCGGTCTGGCCTGCATGGAAGCCCTTCTGAGAGATGCCGGATTCGAGCCGGTCTCTCTTGAAGAAAAATCCTCCCTCTACTGGGCGCATGCCCGGAAACCGGGCCTCTCACCGCACTGACGCACTCATAACAAACTGGCGACTCCGCAGGTTTCACTGTTGAAACAGATCCTCACCTGGCGGCAAAAATCCGTTGTAAACGGACCGTCGACCACGCAGCCATCCTTCCCGGAACGGTTCCCTGCCTGCAGGCAAAAATCCGTTGATTTTTATGGTAAAAAATCGTAACCTGTTACCACCGGATACAAAATCGGCGGAACTATGGAATACGATGACAAGTACAAAAAACTCATTGAGCTTCTCGCTCTGATGAAGCGGGTTCTGGTGGCATTCTCCGGCGGTGTGGACAGCACTCTGCTTCTCAAGGCGGCCCGAGATACATTGGGAGAAAACGTGCTTGCCGTGACAGCGGTTTCGGAGATACAGACAAAAGAGGAGACGGAACAGGCCAGGTCTTCGGCCAGAGAACTGGATGTGGAGCATATCCTTGTCCAAACCAACGAGATGAAAGACAGCCGGTTTGTATCCAATCCTGAGAACCGCTGTTATTATTGTAAAAAAATGATATTTAATGAGCTGATCCGTATCGCAAAAAAGAGAAAAATCCCCTTCATAGCCGACGGTTCAAATGCGGACGACAGAAATAATATCAGGCCGGGGAGGCAGGCTCTTGAGGAATTGGGGATCAGAAGCCCTCTTGCGGAAGCGGGCCTCACCAAGGAGGATATACGCCTCCTTTCCAGAAAATTGTCGCTCCCCACATGGGACAAACCTGCACTGGCATGCCTGGCATCCCGGATACCGTTCGGAACACCCATTACTGTTGAAAAGCTCAGACGGATAGAGCAGGCGGAATCCTTCCTCCGGAAAAAGGGACTGCGCCAGGTCCGGGTGAGAGATCACGGTGAGATCGCGAGAATCGAAGTGCTTCCCGAGGACTTCCCGCTTTTCACGAATATCCGGTTTTCCGGGGAGATCGTGGACAGGCTCCGTTCCCTGGGGTACCTCTATATCGCACTTGACCTGAGAGGCTACCTCTCGGGCAGTCTGCATGAAATGGTAAGGAAAAATGGATAAAAAATATCTCAAAAAACTGCTGGAAGACGTCCGTTCCGGTGCGCTGAACGTTGAGGGCGCGATGGAAAAACTGAAATCGCTGCCTTACGAGGATCTCGGCTTTGCCAAGATAGACACGCTCAGGGATATACGCCGCGGATTCCCGGAAGTCATTTTCTGCCAGGGGAAAACCCCGGAGCAGATCCGTGAAATCGTCAGGAAAATGAAAGTCCATACCGGACTCATCCTCGGCATGCGGGCTTCTGAAGAAGCCTATAATGCCGTGCTGGAGATTACGGAGGCAACCTATTTTAAGGAAGCCAGAGTCATCAGGGTCGGGAAAAAACCGGAACCGCAGTATAAAGGGAAGATACTGATCGTTTCTGCAGGGACCGCTGACATGCCCGTGGCCGAAGAGGCCGCCCTCACGGCAGAGGCCATGGGAAATCCCGTGGAAAAACTCTACGATACAGGCGTGGCAGGCGTGCACCGCCTTCTCTCCAACCGCGAACTGCTTTTCTCCGCGAACGTTCTCGTCGTTGTGGCGGGGATGGAAGGCGCTCTTCCGGGGGTTGTCGGGGGGCTGGTGGACAGGCCGGTCATTGCTGTTCCCACGAGCGTGGGATACGGCGTCAGTTTCGAGGGGCTGTCCGCGCTTCTCACCATGCTCAACACCTGCGTTCCAGGAATAGCTGTCGTGAACATTGACAATGGATTCGGTGCAGGATATCTTGCAGGTCTCATCAACCGTCTCGGAGAGGAGCAGGAATGAAAGTCGCCTATTTCGACTGCTTTGCAGGGGCAAGCGGGGACATGATCATGGGAGCCCTGATCGATGCCGGCATGCCTGTCGGGTATTTAAAAAGCGAGCTCGGGAAGCTCGGCCTCAAAGGGTATAGGATCGAAACGGCAAAGGCTGAAAAAAAAGGTATTGCAGGAACGACGTTTGACGTTCATGTCAGTTCCGGCCCTCATCACGACAGGCATCTCGCCGATATCAGATCCATTTTTTCAGGCAGCGGATTGAGCGAAAACACGAGAGAGAAATGCATACGGATCTTTACCCGTCTTGCAGAAGCCGAGGCAAAGATACACAACACATCCGTGGAGAAGATACACTTTCATGAGGTTGGAGCTTTGGATTCCATCATCGACGTGGCAGGAGCGGTGATAGGCCTTGAGCACCTGGGTATCGAGGAATGCCACGCTTCCAGGATACATGTGGGAACAGGATCGCTTGAATGCGCCCATGGCACCAGAAAACAGACATTAAACCTGGTAATAGTCTGCTTTTAAAAAACATTCCCGTCTATTCTACCGGGATTGAGAGTGAGATGGTCACTCCGACAGGCGCAGCCATTCTTTCCACTCTGGCCTCACGATTCGGCGGCCTGCCGTCCATGACTGTGGAACGTACCGGATACGGTCTCGGCAAACGCGATCTCCCCATTCCCAATCTTATCCGAGTGGTCATCGGTGAAAAAGCAGGGGAAAGAGAGGAAGACACTGTTCAGCTTGTCGAGACGAACATTGATGACATGAATCCGCAGTTCTATGAACATATTATGGAATCCCTTTTTGCAGGAGGAGCCAGAGACGTATTCCTCACCCCCATCATCATGAAGAAAAACAGGCCGGGCGTAATCCTGAGCGTTCTTGCGTCGCCGGAACATGTCCATACACTCATCGATATTTTTTTTCGGGAGACCACGACTCTGGGCGTGCGGATTTCAGAGGTCAGGAAAAGAATGATCCTGAAAAGGGAAATAGTGAGCGTGGATACGCCCTGGGGTGCAGTGCGCGTGAAGATACGCACGGTCTCCGGCATGGGCAGGACAGCAGCCCCGGAGTACGATGACTGCAAGCGCCTGGCACAGGAGAAAAACATTCCCCTGCACAGGATTTATGAAGAGGTCAGAAAAATCGCTGAAGCAAAATTGGGATCGTGATGGCTCCCCTGATATTTAAATACTCTTGAATCCCGCCGTGATCCGGGCAATCTGCTCGAATTTGGACTGCACGGCTTTCAGATCCCCACCCATCCTGTACGTATCCTTATCGAGCCTGGTCTTCGGATCGAGTTCACTCAGCACATTGGGTTTTTTAAGATCGGGATTTTTCCTGGCATAAGGCCATAGCCGGAAAGACCCGCCCGTGATCTCGTCGATCAACGTGGCCTTTCCATCGATGAGGCCGTATTCCAGCTTTAAATCCACAAGCTGAATCCCGTAATGGGCGAATGCTTTTTCGAGCTGCGTGAAGACCTGGGCATTGATATTCCGCATGTCACTGTATATTTCCCCGCCGCTCTTGTTTCTGATAATATAATTCACATACGCATCATCCAGCATGGGATCGTGAAGTGGATCATCTTTGTAATGGAACTGAGTGATCACAGGATCGTACCAGACGCCCTCTTCCACGTTGCTCCATTTCAGAATGGATCCTGTGGCCACCCTGCGGCTGACAACCTCCAGATTGATCTTGAAATCCAGTTTTTTCACCAGACAGACCTTTTCCCCAGGACTTTCAATATAGTGAGTGCGCACTTTTTCCCTGTTAAGGTATTCGTAGATATCCCTGTTCGTTTTCCAGTCCACAAGGGCTTTCCCCTGTATCACGTCATGCTTCGCCCCGTCCCCGGCCGTGATGTCGTCCTTGAACACCATGAAAACCGTTCCGGGATCTTCTGGATTCTCATAGATGATCTTGGTCTTGCCTTCATTGAGCTTCCTTAAGGAGGTAAAATCTATTTTCATAAAGCCTCCATACTGAACCGGTTTACGTTCCTTATTGATGATTTTTTTCCAATCCCATCGAAATGTTTGCAGATCTTTAATTGTCAGATCGATTTCAGTAAATGCTCCAGAAGAATTTTAATACCGATGCCAATGAGAATAAGACCGCCTGCCCGTTCAATTTTATTCTCGAAAAAATGACCGAAACGGTTTCCGATGAAAACACCGGCAAAAGAGAGCGTGAAGGTCGTCATGCCTATTACCAGAGCCGGCGTCCATATGGATGTCTTCAGAATAGCGAAGGTGACTCCCACTGCAAGAGCATCGATGCTGGTAGCAAGCGACAGCGCCAGAAGAAAATGCCACTTCATGGGATTGCTGTCGTACGGCTTCTCGTTTTTCACAGACTGATAAATCATCCTGCTGCCGATCATGGTTAAAAGTCCGAAAGCGACCCAGTGATCGTATCCGGCAATGATCTGTTTCAAAGTGGTTCCTCCCACCCATCCCAGAAGAGGCATCATAGCCTGGAAGAAACCAAAGGAAAAGGCCATGCGAAGAGCATTCCGCATCCGGCATGGCTTCATCGCGAATCCGCTCGCCACAGACACGGCCAGTGTATCCATGGAAAGCCCCACCGCAATAAGGATCAGTGTAACGGTATCCATGCGGAGCTCTTCTCAAACATTGAGAGCATCAGAGGAAAGAGCGGTATTCAGGTGTCTGTCCCCTCAATAAATTCGGAATAGTACTTTTCTATGCAGTCCGGACAGAACCCGTGCGTGAACGTCGCTTCAGAATGCTGTCTTACATATTCTTCCACCTGCTCCCAGTAGCCTGAATCGTTCCGGATTTTTTTGCAGTGGGAACAGATGGGGAGAAGACCGCGCAGGGTTTTTATTTTCCCCAGTGCTTCCTGAAGATCGCTGATGAGTTTTTCCCTCTCCTTTTCCGCTGCAATACGCTCCCCTGCATCCCTGAGGGTCGCCAGGATCAGCTGATCGTTCTTTTTCCACGGGATCATGGTGGCTGTCACATCCATCGTCTGTGCACATCCGGTCGACGTCGGGTATTCCGTTACAATCACGGAACCATAGGCCTTTATTCTCTCCAGAGCCTCTTCCTGCCCCTGAGTGCTGTCAGGAAACAGTTCTGAAAAATGGCTTCCGACGATCTGACCGGCAGACATATTCAGCAGCTTCTCAACCGCTTCGTTGACAGCAAGTATTTTTCCGCTTTCGCTGTTAATGAGAAGCAGGCCATCCATGGATTTCTGAAAGATCAGTTCAAAGATGGCGCTGTGCAGTTCGAATCCTTTATTGCTGGCTGTCATGTTCATCCTTTTAAATTGGAATCACGGATACCCTGAAGAAAGCCGTCAATCCAACAGTACAGCAGCGAAATGTGTCTGGAACAGTATCCAGCGATGACCTCTCTTTTCGAGAACCGCAGTGAACCAGATGCCGGCTTTCTCCTTTTCCGGTCCGGTCATTGCCGCATCCACTTTTCCGGAGACCCAGGCGACACTGCCCGTATGGTGGAGGGTGGTGGTCATTTCCTTAATATAAAACTCTATTTTCCCGGTCCGACGGAAGAAAACAGCTGCCGAGTCCCGGTAAGATTTCCATCCCTGTATTCTTCCCTCTGAAATCAGTCCGATGTTCTCTGAACCGTCCTCCGTGGACATGACCGTTGCGAGAAGGGAAACATCTTTATCCTCAATGGCCTGGAAAAAACTGCCCATGGTCTGTTCGATCAGGGCTCTCTCCTCTTTCATCTCTATAGGGGAGAAACAGGAAAGCTCCAGCATGATTCCCATGCCTGCAATGAGGAATGATATTGTCCTGAACAACCTGTTGATCCCCTTTCCATGAATGCCCGGTTTTCGCTGTTACACACAGACAAGGGATGAAAAAACCTCAGAACCAGCGGGCAGGCCGGAGGTTATATCCGTTTTTTAAATGTACGATTTTTCAAATCTCCAATCAAGGAGTAATTGGTCCAGTAAGCGCGCTCATACCTTCTAAAGGCGAAGCACCGGAACTCCGCTCCCGGGACCCCTGTGAATCCATCTGCCGTATTCAGAACTCCGCTCTCCGGAGCAATGTGCCCGGGGAGGGGAGCCGGCCCCTCATCAGACCTTAGATTTATCTTGAATTGATATCCCTGAATTTGTATGTTATAATCAGGGAAAAAGCCTTCCGTTCAGCAGGCGGAGTATGTGACCGGGAACCGGCATTCATCTTCCATGAGCGGATCCAGTCACCCGTTCAGCGTGAGGGGTGGAATCAGCTCATTCAGGATGAGGAGGGATTTCGTGAAAGAAACGGGCATTGTCGTCCGGATCGAGGGAAACAGGGCAGTTGTACGTATGGGCATGAGCAGCGGATGCCGGTCATGCAGCGCAAGCCGGTTCTGCCATCCGTCAGGGCCCGGCAGGAGGGAACTGCTCCTGGACATGAACGGCATATCATGCAGACCGGATGACAGTGTAGAAATCGAAACCCCGGCAAGAAGCTTTCTGACAGCGGCATTTCTGGTATTCATTTTCCCGCTGATCCTGTCCATCGCGGCCTCTTTTGCTGTAGCATCCATTGACAGGAGATACGCTGCGGCAGGTTTCTTCGGAACTTTCCTGTGTGCCGAACTCCTTGTTTCCGGTATTGACAGGATCTTCGGCAAAAGCCATTATTTCCAGCCAAAGATCACCGGGCGTATCGGTGATGCTGACCATGGAAAAATTCAGGATGACTGTACTCCCGGAAATTCATAAAAACCGTTATCATGGCTGATCTCAATGACCAGAGCCCTGAGATACATGACAGGGGCTGTTTTCGCACTGGCCCTTCTGGAATGTGCCCATCAGACGGACTGGGCCAGCCGGATCGAATGGGAAGAGCTCTCATTCGACCGGTTACCCGGCAAATCCGATTATCCCGGTGCCGGAGCTGTAGTGCTCCTGGATGACGGGAAAATGGAGATATACGGAAGCCCTCCTATTGTCATCAGCTATTTCGAAAAGCACCGCATCATTAAAGTACTGGATAAAAGCGGACTGCGTCACGCCAATGTGGCCTTATCCTATACTGGCAAGAGCGAAATCGATTTCATACAGGCCCGAACCCTTTTGCCGGATGGCAGTATTATCCCAGTTGAGCCGGAAGACATCCATGATATCACCCTCTATCCTGACTTCATGTTTTACTCGGACCAGAGGGCAAAGATCTTCACGTTCCCGGCTGTTTCGCCAGGCTCTGTTCTGGAATACCGTTACAGGATGAACATCTGGAATCCGACTTTCTGGCACTCCTGGGCTTTTCAAAGCGAAAATCCGACCCTGCTCTCCCGGTTCACTCTGATCAAACCCTCTGAGTGGGAACTGAACAGCAGAATTTATGGCATGGAGATTCAACCCCGTGAAAGTGATACGCCGGAGGGATTCAAATCCACACACATATGGGAGGTGAGGGATATTCCGGCATATGTGTCCGAGTGGGGAGCGCCTCCATTCTCAGAACGCGGCATCTGGCTTTGCATCGCTCCTGTGGGTATTAAAACCTGGGATGACGCCGGCCGCTGGTATTATGAGCTCAGTGAACCTCAAACCCAGCAGGGAGAAGGCATTAAGAAAATACTGCCCGGCATCATTGAGGATGCCGCAACCGACAGAGAAAAGCTGAGATGCATCTACGAATGGGTGCGGGACGAAATCCGCTATGTTGCCGTTTCCATAGGGATGGGAGGATATCAGCCGCATCCTGCAGAAGAAGTTTTGATCCGCCGGTATGGAGACTGCAAGGATATGACCACGCTGCTCTGCGCCATGGCCAGGGAAGCCGGATTAAAAGCCTATCCTGTTCTCATCAGCACATGGCAGAACGGCTATCCTGACACCACGCTGGCTTCGCAGCTGCAGTTCAATCATGTCATCGCTTACTGTCCCCAGCCCGACGGCAATGGGATATGGCTGGATACCACACAAAAGGGAAGTCCCTTTCCGCACCTGCCCTGGTACAATCAGGGGCTCCCTGCTCTCATTGTGGGAGAAAACGGAAAAGCAGAGCTCACGGTCACTGAGCGCTCCGGATGCGAGGAAAACATGGAGAAACTTTTATGGGATATCATTCCTGATTCCTCCGGCAGGACCCGTGTATCACTCTCCTTCGAGCTCCGGGGCGCTCCTGCCTCTGAGCTGCGGGAGGAATTGACCTACGCTCCCAGACGCACGCACAAACCATGGATAGAACTTTTCATAGCGGAGCGCTGCCCGGGGGCGAGACTGGACACCTTCCGGATCCATGGATTGTACCCTGTCGAGGATCCTCTTGAGCTAAACATCGAATTTACAACAGAGTCCTTTTTTTCCAGACGCGAGCAGTACAGGAGTTTCACGCCCGGAGCCCTTTCCGGATTCTCTCTGGATAAACATTTCCGTTCCCTGAACCGGAACCATCCGGTGCGTTTCCCCTACGGTTCCATGACAGAAATGAAGATCCTCTTCCATGTTCCTGACGGCTGGAAGGTTGTTTCCCTGACGAATACATTTGATCTGGTTTCACTTTTCGGGGACGCGCTGTGGGAATGCCTCGAGGAAAAAAACGTGCTCTCTCTCAATTCAACTTTCAGGTTCAATGCTGCTGACATCCCTACTATCGGCTACAGAGACTTCCGGACATTCCTCGATGACATACGGCGGAGGGAAATGGAAGAAATAGTTCTGGAGACGCCTGTTTCAGATTCTTCCGGACAGTGAACTGCTGTCCCCGTCATCATCGGCACATCCGGCATGCGCGGGCACGCATGCTCCGCGTATTATTCAGACACCCCCGGTGGGAAAATCATCGTTTTCGGACTGAGCGGCTTCTCCTGACCTTTTCAGCTGTTTCAGAGAGTACCCCTCAAGAAAAAAGAAAACAAGACCCAGGGTGGTCACCGGGATATACTGAATGGCATGAAAGAGTAAAGAGAAGGTAAGCGCCTGCCCCTTTCCCACACCGAACAGTGATAAAGCGGCAACACTGGCCAGCTGTATGGTTCCCACGAATCCGGGCGCAGACGGCACCATCACTCCCACGACCAGAACAATGAGGACAAGGAATGAGGCGAGGAAGGGCAGCACTATACCCAGGGATCTGAGCAGCAGGTCTATGACCACTGTCACCGGGAACCAGATGATGAAGGAGAGCACCAGTACAATCATGATGTTCTTCCAGTCATGGAGGATCTGAAGCCCCCGGATAAAGGATTCAAGAAGCGATCTGAGACGATTTGAAAAACCGTCCGGAAATGGACGTAAGACAAAGTTGATGCAGCGTGTTATCCTGTCCGTCCGGAATTTCAGGGCCAGAAGGAAAGCGAGAGTTGCCATATAGAATATCACAATAGCTGCAGCGCTTCTCTGGAGCCACACAGGCAGGGTGAAGGGATGAAGAAGAACGATCATGAATAAAAAAGTAAGAACCGCCACACCGTCGAAAAGCCTCTCCACAACAATGGTGGCGAATGAAGCAGACTTGGGTATCCCTTCCTTCTCCCCGATCACCCACGCCCTGACAAACTCTCCCAGCCTTGCCGGAAGCAGGTTGTTCGCCATGAATCCGATCATGGTGGATGAGAAGAGACTTCCCATGCGAATTTTCTTGACAGGATCCAGAAGGAATTTCCAGCGCAAAGCCCTGAGCCACATGCCCACAATGCTCATGATGAGACACGGGATCACATAGACATAGTTGGCATTCCTGAATGCGCTTCCAATCTCCCCCGGATCTACCTTATGGAATGCAAGATAGAGAAAAACCCCGCTCAGAACAACACCAACCCACAATTTCCAATTCAACCATTACTTCCTTTCGTCTTCTCTTTCCTCACTTCTCGGTCACAACCAACCCGGTCGGTGGCTCGGGTGGCGTAATATCGTCTCCTATGCCCAGAACCAGGCGGAAATAGACTATATTGTCGTTCTCGTAATCAGAAGACCATATCCAGTACATTGGATTTGTTGTCGTAAAACCGCTCACCGCGCTGTACAGCGACCAGGGTTCTGTTTTTCCCAGCTGACCGTACGATGTTGCTTTCTGCCATCCGATATCATTGAACTGCAGTGTCTCCCACCCCGTCTCGAGCGTCTTTGACACCTTCCAGTTCTCATTGCTGACGTAGGTCCTGTTGTTCAATGAAACCTGGGCTACCACCCCCCCCATACCCCCTTTGTCATATGCCTTGATGGCCACGACGTTTTTGCCTCCTCTTGAATCTACCGTAAAGGTCTCAGCGCTTTTCCATGTGTCCCCTTTGCCTATATAAACTCCGTTCAGGTAAATCTCGTAATTGTCATCCGCTGTGACAGCCGCAATCAGGGGCCCTGCCACACCTTCATAGACGCGGGAGCTGCCGGACTGGATGAAATTCGGCACCACAGCCCTGTCCGTCACATTGCTCACTGTGACTGTATAGGTGGCCCCCATATAATGGTCGCTTGTGTTCAGTTCCACGGTTTGCAGGTCATCAAGCAGTTTCGCTGATAAAACGGACACATTGCTTTCAATCGTGTAGTTATGGATATTCTCCGCGGAAACCCCCATCGGCTCACTGAACGTCAGCCGGAGACAGGTCAGATTGGTCAGTTCCACAGAAACCAGCAAAGGCGGAATTACATCGGGCAAAGTCGTGAAACTGGCCGCAGATGGAAAATCACTTTTATTACCCGCATCATCCACAGCATACACCTCATAGTGGTAAGAAGTGTTTTCCGATAATCCGTTATCCTGGAATATCGCGGAAGTCGTGCTGTTCATATGCACCTGATCCCTGTAAATCATATAGAAAATGGCTGTATCTCCATCCGAAGCCTCGGATGAAGGCGTCCAGTTTACAGACATGCTGTGTTCTGTCAGGGCCTGTGAGTACAGATTTCCCGGAGCGTTGGGAGGAACGTTATCCACATACTTGTTCTTGCATACCAGTTTAAAGGCATCGGCTATAACGGGTCCATTGGCTTTGTTGTTTATCTCTATAGAATATTTACCCCCGGCATTGAATACATATGTGCCCAGCGGGATCCATTCGCCAGAACGCATGGATTGATCGATGGTTCCCGCGCTGGTCCCGTTCGCATGTGTGATGATGTACGGAGTATTCGTCGCTTCCTTAATACCCCCCCAGTTGCTGCCTATCCAGCCGTGCCACTCGAACACTTCATAACTGCCCGATACATTGATCCTGACCGGGTATATGGCTTTTTTGGATCCTGATCCGGCATCCGCATAACGATAACGCATATAAGGCAATGCGCTCTCGGCTGTGCTGCACCATCTGGGACCGGTTGTCCATGCCGGATTGTCTGTTTCCGGATTGACAGCCTGGTCCGGATGCCAGCCCAGATACCACAAATCAGTGAACGTGGGCAGGTCCTGTCCCGCCAGATTCGCCAGCTCCGCATTGTCCAGATAAATATCCGTGACCACGATCATATTCGGAGCATTGACCAGAACTATACCGTCCCCGATGATCCTTGAATAGTTCCCTCCTGACATTCCCCCCTCAAGGGTCACCTGGTTAAAAAGGGTTCCATTGTTAACCGCAGGGCATTGATTCCCTATAAAGCGATAATAGGGACCCCTGTATCCGCTCAGCGCTCTCAGCTGGGCGTCTGTGACCGTAACGCTTTCGGCATTCCCGTTGACGATAGAAACACCGTTGGTGAAGAAACGGGCCCATACGTTCGTTGCAACCTTCTGGGCGTTTGAGGTAGGATATCCCAGAGGGACATCAAACTCGTCGTAAAAATCGTTGTAAAGATGCTCTGTCTCTGCCTCGTAGCTATAGTAACCATCTCCCAGAAGGGCAGAACACAGGCCGAACCTCATCAATCTGTAGTTCGTTTTTGACTTGCTGCCATCAAAAGTCCCTGTACCGTTGACATAGTAAGTGGACGGCTTCTGCCCATTGGCGGTCCATGAACTGTAATCCCCCCACCAGGAAGCCCAATTCCCGTAACCCCACGTGTACCATTTCTCCACGACATGGCCGTTCAGAATATTCTTGAAATACTCCCAGCTCCCTCCCGCATTGACCACCATGGTTTTCCCGGGAGGAACAGCCTCCTTTACTTTTTTAACTATGTTTTCCAGTCCCTCGTACCAGGTGTCGTATACCCAGTCTGAACCGTATTCGCCGAAATCATTTTTACCGTTACGGTCAAAATCGATGTTCGAAATACCCCAAGGTCTTTTCCACAATCCGTCCGTTGCAATTCCGTCCCAGACGTTCCAATTGGTATTCTGCTTATAAAACTCTGCCAGGGCCTCAGGGTAGGTTTTACCGTCATATTTGCCGCAGAAACGGGTAAAATTTGCCAGAAAACGGTTTCGTGCGGTAGTATAATAGACCACTTCACCGTTGGAATCGAAGATCTTCCATTCATCGGGAAGCTTTTCCTGCCACACAGAACCGGCATTCCAGTCCCTCGTGGGAAGTATCATCGTGTATGGATTAATTTTTTTAATGGCTGTCGCAGGAGCGT
>CAYXFJ010000020.1:9054-21161 GCA_964464265.1 uncultured bacterium | reverse complement strand
ACCGGGCTTGTCTATTCCTGCAGTGAAATCCGTATAACCGGCCAGGCTCACAAGTTCAAGATTGAGCTCCTTGATGCGCGCTTTGAGTTTTCTCCTGGCTGCTTCATCGTAATCAAAGGGTGAAACATGGGGCCGTTTGGCTACCAGTATCACACCGTCGAATCCAAGGTCTTTGGCCTTTACGAGAAATTCATCAACTGTCAGTTTCGCGTGCCCTCGCCAGACTCCGGCATAACTCACGGAATGGAGGCAGGTCTTGAGTTTGAAATCCGCAGGATTACCAGTGGGGGGCTTCTGAGCATTTGCACTGGTGAAAAAAGCGGCCAGCAATATCAGAATTACTTTTCTCATCATGGTTCTCCTCTTCAGTCATATATCATCAAAAAACAGAATGATCGATCCCGGTCACCCTATTGCCGGAGAAGGAAGGGATCCGTTTCCTTCATACGGATCAGCCGCACAGGTCCGATAAGTCCTGAATCCACCGGTTCCCACCCGGACGCGTCAAACGGCCTGTACGTGATGTTCACAAAATTGATGTCATAAAATTTTCTCCAGACAATTCCCTTCCGGTCCATATCCGCAACGCGGTTGCCACAGAGATTGGTCACTTCCCGCTCAAGCCTGTTCTTGCCGGGGATGAGGGATTCTCCCACCTGCAGTTTGAAAGGAAAACTCCAGACTTTGCCCATATCATGCCCGTTGAGGACCACACGCGCACTTTCACAAACCCTGCCCAGATCGAGCAGCCACTCTCCCCCGGACTCCGGCAGCATAAAATCGAGCGTATATCTTACTGTGCCTGCGAAAACGCGGGTTTTTTCATCCTTTTCTGTCCAGGAACCAAGCGTTTCTGTTTTGAAGGGATCCGGTAATTCTGGCCCCCCTTCAAAAAAGGTCACCTGCCAGTTACCCCTGAGTTCGAATTCCTCTGCCTCTTCCAGGTATTTCCAGCGCGGCCCTTCCGCTCTTTCAGCATAGAGAGTCCTTAAAATCAGGGATTGGCCGGGTTCCAGCCGGAGATAAACAAGCTCCTCTTTATCGTCATTCCGGGAAACAGCCGCTGTGCCCGTGCGTTCTGAAAGGGGATCCATCCATATTGCCTGTCTGCACCGGGTCCCAAGCGGCATCCAGCCTTCAACTGTTTCAGGTCCCGGATTTGTCATGAAATAGTAATGACCGCCTCCTGCTGCCCGCCTGATGAAACGGATCCCATGATCGGCCATGGGCTCCCTGGAAACACCCAGAAATGAGAGGATGGTAAGGAGGTCATCTCCCAGAAAAATCCGGCCCGATCCTGTTTTCGCCTCCTTCCACCCCTCCGCCCCCGATTCCCCGAAGGTCAGGCTGTCCTTCCATTTCCTTAAATTCTCCCTCCTCCGGGCAAGGTTTCCGAGTCCTGGGACATCCGCAGGCAGGTCACCGGTCACGATGACATCCGCTCCGGCCCGGGCCAGACGCACAAGGTTCTCCAGGGTTTTGTCCGGCATGGTTTTCGACTCAGGCACGACCAGGACCCGGTAGGGGACCCCGTTGACACGAAGTCCTTCCCCGGAAAAGCGGACCTGTGAAAGTACCCTGTCCGAAATGTAATCGAATGAATACCCCTTATTTAAAAGATGACGTGCTATTTTGTGAAAGGGTGTCCCGTACATCCAGCGGGTCAGACGATGGACGCTGAACAGTTCGATCCCGCCTTCGGGATCGCTCCATACATCGTGAATGGGAAAATAAAGCAGAATATCGTTTGCCGGAATGCCGGACACGAGAACAGCCTGGCAGCGTGCCACATACGCGTTGAGCTCTGGAAAATCTTTCCAGAGGGTATTGGTCGGACCGAAATGTGTGGAAGCGTAGAAAAGCCAGCCTGGCCAGGGCTCGTCCGGAGGGGAATAGGCGATCCCGTGGTAGAAGATATGATTGATCCCCGTGGTAAAGAGCTGATCGATCTCAGGCTTTGCCTGAGAGAGCGCCACCTTGAAATGCTCGCCGAGCCAGGTGCAGGTCTCGGATGAAACCCGTTTTTTCCCCGTGATGTGAGCTGCTGACGAGGCGAATTTCAGCATCAGCGGATCAGGCGGATTGTCCTTATCCGGAAAATCAGGATCTATCCGCAGTCCGGGAATGGGCAGACCGGACGTGCCGAATATCTCTGTTTCGGGTATATCGGCAGAGGCATACAGATCGATCAGATTTCCGGGAGACCCGTGCGCCTGATATCTTGTCAGGCTGCCTTTTTTATGCGACCACCTGACCCAGGGCAGGGCATACCGTTCCAAGAGGAGGTCGGAAATTGTCTCCCGGTAATCACATTTGACCCTTGCGGTTCTCTCATCCCCGTCTGGGCCGAAAAAGGCGGTCAGCTCGTCCTTCAGGTCGTAATGTCTGCGTTTGCGGAACTCTTTCAGAAAATCACCGGTCCAGTCCGCTCCGTACACTTCATAGGAATCATTGTAAAAGGACCGTAAAAGCCCGCGCGGCAGGCCGGAAAAAGCACTGTCGAACCTGGCAAGATAAATTCCCATGCTCTTTCCGGAAAAGGGATCCAGCACATATCCGGAAGCTCCGGGAGCAGCACGTTTTACCTTCTGTCCGGTAAGCGACATGCCTATCCAGTAAAGCTTCGTATCCCCTTCGGGCCACTCAAGGAGCCGGTTTTCCGTATCCAGCAGGGGTAAAAGATCCGTTTCACCCTTTTCCGATACTGCAACGAACGCCTGGGGCAAGGAGGCATCCACAGGAAGGCTGTGATCCTGCTCCGCCGGAACGATCTTCAGCACAGCCTTTTTCGCAGCCTCTTCTGCTGAAACCTGCGGACCTCCGAATGGCCAGCCTGTGCCTGTTGTCATATCCACACCCATGCCCAGCCTGCCTGCCTCCTTTACCGTATGCAAGAGATGCTCCATCCAGGCAGGTCCCAGATAGGGCAAAAAACGGTCTTCCATTCCCCTGACTCCGTAAATGGGAATGATATGAACGCCTCCCAGGCCTGCAGTGTGGAAAGATTCCAGTATTCGCGTGATGTCGTTTCTGTTCACAGCGCTCCCCATCCACCACCAGTAGGTCCAGGGTCTGTGCTCTTTTTCTATCTCCGGCCAGGAAAAAACATCTTCCTTTTTATCGGGCTGCGCGCAGGCAGCAAAAACGAGACTCACACACAGGGCTTTATATAAGAAGATTCTTTTATGCATCATCATGCATCTGTCCTTACAGTTGCCGGTTTTTCAGATTTTCCAGTATGCGCTGTATCCTGGGGATCGTATCGCCGATCTGCTCCGGCTTTTCGACGCCGATGGTGATGGCATCGACATTGCCGCTGCCCAGCACATAGGAAAGCGAACTCTCCCTGTCCGCTTCCTTTGTCAGATCACCGCATCCGAATATTTTCATGCCGAGTATCCCCTTTCCCGCGTCATGGGCCTGTTTCAGCACAGGCATTACAGCTTCGGGTTTATCATCCATCAGAGCGCCTCTGTGATTGATCCTCGCCAGGATCACCTCTGTCCAGTCATCGGATACTGCGGTCCTGATCGCGTCAAGATGATGACAGGATATCCCGCAGGTCCGCACAATACCTTTGATTCTGGCTTCGCTCAGGCCATCACGGTATGCCTTCACCTTTTCCGGCCAGTCAGGAGCGGTCTGACAGTGGATGAGCACGATGTCAAGATAATCGGTTCCGATCTCATTCCGGAAGCGGTCGATCGTCTCAGCCGGAGTTTCCTGTGGAAGCCAGTCCACAGGACTGGCCCAGATTTTACTCATTATGACGATTTTCTCTCTCGGGATGGACTTCAGGGCTTCTCTGAAATACGTATGCGTTCCATAAATATCCGCCATGTCGAAAAAGCGGATACCGCTCTCATAGGCGTGAAGAGCCAGATCGGCGAATTTCTCCTTACCTATCCGGGTCTGGTTGGACTGCTGCATCCATCCATGCGTGCCTGTACCCAGCGCCAGACAGGTCACTTCAACACCGGACCTGCCCAGAACCCGGGTCGCAAGTTTTCCAGACAACGGACGGCTGAATCCGGACGTAAAAGGGGCTCCTGCTGCCAGAACCGCACCCACAGCGGATTGTTTGAGAAAATCGCGTCTTGTGAATTTCATGGCGTGCTCCTTCTTGTTCATGCCGGATTGGGATTTACAAATCAGAGATGAGTTTCTGTATCTCTCTGTACAGCACAGGACCCGTATCCGGACCGAGAGAATTCACCTCCCCATAGAAAGCTCTCTCTGTTCCATAGGTATAAGGCGGTTTTGAATCCCAGTGTGTTTTCGGCATGATGTATCCCACTTCATCGTTCGTCAGTCCGAACACGAAGTTGGCTTCCCCTTTCATCAGCCGGCGGACAGGCGGGACTTCCACAGGATCGCCCGCATAGTCCGCACCGGAAGGAACCTCTATGCCCCCATTGATGATTTCAGGATTGATTTCTCCTGGAACTGTAAGCATCCAGACCGGCCCCAGAGTCAGCAGATTCACCTCTGTTCTCACGTATTTTCCCTTTATAAATCCCCTGTGAAAAATCCCCAGGTAACCGCCCAGTTTGAAATTCCTGTTGTCCACCTTCAAAAGAAAGGTTCTGGCCAGAAGGTGCATGGCAGGATTCTCGACGCTCTTCCATTCGCCCTTTTCCAGATGCTCCAGAACCAGATCCGCAAGCCGGTGTCCCTGGGCTCTCGCTTTTTCAAAAGAAGCTTTTTCGAATTGCTCGCCCAGCCACGGATCATTGACACTCACATGCAGCGTTGTCATGAGCCCCCCTATGGCTCCGTTGACAAAGACGGCTGTTCCGCCTGTTCCGGGACGTTTGCATTCGCCGTCATAATAGATGCCCTTCTCTATTCCATTCAGCCAAAAATGGCAAAAATCAGAGGTGATATCCAGATTTCTGCTTGCCAGCGTTTCCGGATGGTTTCCCCAGTTGAGGAGAAGCCCGAAAGGCTTTCCGGTCGCTCTGTCGACAAACTGCATCAGGCGTATCGCATCGTCCAGCACAACAGGAGGACGGGAATCTTCCACAAGATCTTGGGCTTTACCCTCGATCCTGGAGTACCGGATCAGGGCCGGCTTTCTCGCTTCCCAGGCAAGACGTACGGCTTCGGCTGCGCGTTCCTCCACCCGCTGGAGATATTCGGGGTTGACACCGGTCCTGGTGATACCGGGCCCCCACAGTCCCATGAGATCCGGGACCTCATGATTGTGCGTGGCCGCTACCATCACATGGTCAATGGACGGATTCTCTACCGCGATCCGCTCTCTGACAGAAATGACATCATCATGGAACAATCCAATGGCATCGAGCACAACCAGGGCAACGCATACATCTCCGCTTTCCCAGAGCACAGCCCTGGCCCACAGATCGTCATGTACGGAACGGGCAGCACGGCTGTTGTGAAAACCGGCCAGCCAGAAGGCATCGAATTTTCCGTTACCGTTGACATCCACAAAAGAATCCCCCCGGGCCGGTTCATATCTGGCATTGCCGTTCACATCCACCCAGGTATCTTCGAGTGCAGGCGTGATGGTCACCTTTGCCACCCCCACCCGCAATTCCGCCGGCTTCTCAGCCTCGCCGGAACTCAGATTGAGGTCCAGGCTGTAGCGGGGATTACGGTCGCGTACACGCACCATAATGAACATAACCGCTGCGACCACAAGAAAAAGAACGACAGCGGATACAATCAGCAATACTTTTTTCATAGAAAATTCCTTTCTCCGGCTGGCTTTTTCCTGTTCCACCCGGCTTTGACAGTTGGCGGCACTCTTCACATGATGGTCCGCCCGTCTAACCTTCTTTGCTGATCCCGGTTTCCCGCCCGGGGCTTTTCAATTCAATCCGGTGACGGAATCCTTGCCGGCCTCCATCCATTCCTGCGGAATAAAGGCAATGACCACATCGCAGTTGCCTTTTTTATGGGATGTGAATTCCACACTCCGGCTGTCCGGCGCCCATCCCACATGAGGATGCTCGGTGCGCACATCTCCGTAAGGTCTGTGGCCCCGGGTGATCAGCCGGAGCCGGGTATTGCTGGCAAGGATGACCGCGATATCCCCGTGCCAGTTGTCCGCTGCCACAAAACGGCCGTCCCTGGATCCGGATGCATGCCACCAGTTGACTCTTGACAGTTCGAAAGGAGTGCCTGTTTCCCACCAGCTACCCGCTCCGATAATGCGCGTCACCCCGGAATGGATGTCCATGATCTTCACATGGGACTCTTCTTCCCTGTAACCGCCGCAGAACGTCATCTGATCATCTACCCACCAGTCTTCATGTGTGACCAGTTCGCCGGGCTCCTGATCATGAAGGGGTATGGCTTCACGCTTTCTGATGTCGATCATCCACATCCTGTGGGGAGCAGATGAAAAACGCAGCAGGTCTGGATTGTATTTGCTGAACTGCACATGGGAGATGTTGCCCGGACGTGTCAGGAGGGTTTTCATTTCCCCTGTTTTAATAGTGATCATGACGATATCCTGGCGCCCGTCATCCATATAGCTCAGGCCGGAAGAGAGAAAACGGCCGTCCGCACTTTCGGTCAGGCCCATGAAAAATCGGGTGTTGGGCGGAGCAGCAACTATTTTTCTCTCCCTGATATGGACAGTACTCCGGCTGGATTTTTCCGGGGATGATAAAGAAACTTGCCACTGGAAAATATCATTCCCTCTGACAACATAGAGATCGTGTGATTCATTATCCACAGTTGCGTTTACTGCAGGAAGCGTGTCCTCGTTCTGCAGTTTGACGATCTCACCGGTGCCTGTAAGATAACCAAAAAGTTCATAACGGCCTGAACGGTCTGAATAGAAGGCCATCATGGAAAGATCGCGGAACCAGGAGTTTAGATCAAAATAAAAATTGACGTCTTTATTTTGATGCGTGGTGGCAAAGATCAGTTTCGCTCCGGATTCCGGATCTAACGTGATTTCATGTTCCGCCGGAAAAACCCTGCATTCCCATTCCGAATCCCACCGGTTCTGAACCTGAAGACAGTCCACGAGGACAAGAAGAAGTACCGCCATTCCAGCTGTCTGTTTAATCATAATCTGACCTCCGGTACGCCGTTGTCCGGTTCATGGATCACAGAACTTTTCATGGATCGCAAAAAATCTCTTCCGGCAGATCGTGCATGCCTCACTTCTGTAGCAGGGACCTCACCTCTCCCATAGCCACAGGCAGTTTCTCCTTTC
The DNA here is from genome assembly GCA_964464265.1 of uncultured bacterium. Lineage (GTDB taxonomy): Bacteria > Zhuqueibacterota > QNDG01 > QNDG01 > DSAB01 > CAYXFJ01. Next base: position 13,966 of record CAYXFJ010000020.1, on the reverse strand, counting down.
AACGGTTGCAGTGACGGTCCCCTTTTCTATTTTGTACCGTACACCCCGGTCATCCTCCATAGCCTCTTCCTCTGTTTTTTGATTTGCAGTATCCGGGGTCAGGTGAATGGTGACAGGATGATCGTTGAAATTGAATATGACCCAGTTCCCGTTTTGATAAGCATGGAGAGAAACACTGGAAGGAGCATCAAACGCAAATCCGGAATTTTCAAGAAATGCGTCCCGCATTTTGTTGACAGCAGGTTCCGGCATTCCGGTCCAGGTGACCGGAACAGGCGCGAGCAGCACTTCCTGTATGGCTCTGAAATCAGCCTCTGAATATGTCCTTGCGTTGAAAAAGAAGATCCTTCCTCCTGTCTCGAGTTTGCGCAGGGTGAGAAAGGGAAGGTCAACGGATTCGAGACGCGCGTTGATGAGCGGCTCTGCGTCCTTCAGGGTCACATGAGACACCGCAGCCTGCACAGGGAAGGAATAAAAGGTCCCATCCACAGACAATCCGGAAGCATTCACAGGATCGCCTTTCTCCGGGCGTTCAACTCCTGCAAGTGCGGACAGCTCTTCCCCCTCAGCGGATTTGAGAAGAAGTCCCGGTGTCAAAATCACAGTGCCGCCGGATGCAGCATATGCTTTCACTTTCTCAAACAGCATGGGGTCCTTTGCAGCCTGAGTCGGGAGAAAGACAGCATTTGCACCCGAAGGGAATTCCGGTACCGGCAAGAGAGGGATACCGAGCATCCCCAGGCAATCGAAGATATAATGGTCCGAATCCGCATCGCTCGACGGAGGTTTGTATGCGAATACTCCTTTCGAAATCCCGTTCCTCACCATGGCAGCGAGATCCGCAAGGCGCGTAAAATTCCGCCTGAAAAGCGGATGGGCAGGGTGCCCCTCAATGAGATCCCCGAAATGAAACAGGATGATCTCCCGCGCTCCGGCAAGCACGCTCATATAAGCCTGTGTCATAAAGTCATCCGCATCACAGTCTATGTGGTCAAACCAGGCGCCTCCGGTCTTTCCCGGCGCGCATGCGCTGATCCAGCTGAAATTCACATATCCTTCATAGGGCTGCACGAATCCCATGCGCCGGGTATGGCGTCCCCGGGTTTCCGTTCCCACCCAAACCCTGTCGAAAAGAGGAGGCTCGCGTACCACATCGTAACCGAACATGTGGAACCTGTCGTACCACTGCGGATATTTGATCACCAGGGTCACTCCTGGGTTCACTTCCCTTGCCGGAAGGATGATCAATTTTTCAGCCAGCCCGGACAGAAGATCCGTTCTGTACTCCGGCCAGGATCTGTCGCCTTTCGCATTTTTGGAAATAACGCTGGTATCCGCTGTGCACAGAAAATCATCAATGATCACTTCGTCGAAGAGGCCTGCGCTGAAGCGGACCACCTTTTCCAGATCCCGCTGTGTCTTTTCTTGCTGATAGTTGAACCACGAAAGCAGCCCCTCCTGATGCACTCCCACAGTGTCCCCCGGAGTTGTGGCTATTCCTCCTGCTGTCCCGAAACCGTTCGACTGGAAGAATTCTCTCAGATCCTTTAGTAGATCCCTGTCCGCTATCCGTCCGGACCGGTACGTCTCCAGATACACCTTTGTGATACCCAGGCCTTTCAACACGGAGACCGCTTTTCTCCTGGCTTCCTCTCCCTCGAGATCGATGACCGAACCGACCGTGACATACACGCCCAGACGGAGGTCGTCAAGCCTGTCCTGTGCGGAGGGAACAAGATCACCGGGATACCCTGACTGAAAAGAGCGTTCCTCCTTTCCCGGAACAGGTTTGTATTCAAGACCCGGGACCGGTTCGCCTTCCCTGTCCGTGATGCGGAGATAAAGCCCCCAGTTTCTTTCCGTGTTGCAGACCTTGACCAGAATGGTGTTCTCTCCCTCCCTCAACCGCACGGGGACTATATCATTATCAATGACAGCTGTCCGTTCTATATTCCTGGAAAGGATCTTTTCTCTATTGAACCACAGCGCGCCCGCATCGTTCGTACCCACTCGGATCTGGGCATCCACGGGATGCGGGGCAAAAACGGAGACGTACGCATAAGCGCAGACCCAGTCTTTGGGACTGAAGAACCGGGTCAGATCCAGATAACCGCTGGCCGGATCCGAAGATACGGATATCCATTCAGCTTCCCCGTCACTTTCAGAAGACCGGGAAGCATCCATCGTTCTTTCCGGAGGAAAAACAGTATTGAAATTATCGTTTTCCCTGCTGCCGAAGGGGCCGGAGACATGGTAGAACCGGACGAAATCCATGGCTTCCAGATATGCATCCACATCCCCTTTTCTGATCCTTGAACCCAGTTCCCGTATATGCTTTGTGGACCTGTACTTCAAACGGACTATATCCTTGAACTTCCCGAGCTCCGCATCCACGGGCAGTTCCGAATTGCTCACCCTGCCGTATTTTGCGATATCCTGTCCGGAGAACTGCCACCAGGTGGCTCCATGACCGTATATCCAGCAGTATCGTTTGCCCCCGAGAAAAAGCCCTGCATACTGTTCCCTGAATTCTTCCTGAGAAAAACGGCGGCTCTTGTCCGCATAGGAACCCGCGATGCTGTCCCCGAACACCTCCTCCCTTCCGCTGTATCCGAGAAACTTTCCGCTGCTGTCTATTACTTCACGATAATATCCAAGAGGCCATCCTCCCGGCGCGATGGAACAGCGGCTTTTCCAGTACGATGCGGTTTCCGGATCCAGTAAGGCGTTTACCTTTGAATCGAGTTCCTGAACAAAATGAAGAATTCCCATTACAGAGGTCATGCTGTAGCTGGACTCTGTGAGCAGGTGCAGTCCCCCCTTTGCCCCTCTCTCAGCCATGCCCTCAACCATTCCCCTGAAAAAGTCACCTGCAAGGGGACCGTAATAACTGATCCCTTCAGGCAAAGTGAGGAACACCATTTCCGGATAGGCTTCCAGCATGGACGCGACGATTTCTTTTCCCCTCCTCACGGCCGCCTTCCTGAGGTCGGTTTCCGGCGCGCCGCTTTCAGCGTAACCTTTCCATTCCGGATCATACTGCTCGCTCACATATTCGATATCCAGGGCTATACCCCTGCATCCGCTCATGCGGGCGAACCGGGCTGTTTCTTTGAAAAGGCCGCATACCCGTTCCCATGCCGCATCATCCGTCCAGAGGGGAATATGGGAGTAAAATGCAACCTTGATGAAATTGTCCTCTATGCCCTGTTCTTTACAGGCATCATTGCACGATTTGACTTTTTTGAAAGTGTCATCGTCCCCTCCCCTTGTGGCCGCATCCCCGTCAGAAGCCCAGACATCATCCGACCAGTTATCCATAATCCGGTCCAGAAGGAATCCGTCAAATCCCGTCCGCTTCCAGTGCGCAGCTGTGTCCCGAAGATATTCCGGTGAGATAGGGCTGAAAAGAAGGGTTCGGGGCGTTTCGCGGCGCTGCGGGGAGCATCCTGCTGTGAGCATGACAAGAACTGCTAAATGGATAATGGGACTGCGAATGTTTCGGATCCTGTGGACCATGGAACCGTTCCTCCGGAATGTCTCTGCGTTATGCGGCCCTGTCACTCCGATGCAGCTTCTTTCACCCAGGCCTTGTTGAACACTGCATGTTTGATGGTCTTGTCCTGCCCTGACCTGTAGGAATAGGTCAGATGGATATTCCCGTCCCGTGTCTGTATGACAGAAGGATAGGCAAAGGACTTTTCCTCGAACCCTGCACCGGCGATCGTCCGTTTCCAGGGCCAGGTCTTCCCTTCATCTTCAGAGAGTGACACAACCAGATGATGGCGGCCTTCTTCCGTGTCATTATAGACCATAATCCAGGTGCCATCCTTCAGGCTGATGGCCTCAAGGCTCGATCCCGGATTGGGTATGTCCGTATCCAGAGCCGGTGTCCATGTAAGGCCATCGTCGCCGGAACTGGACAGAAGCACCCTGTAGGGCCTGTCGCCGGAATCGCGCATATAGGCGAGTAGCATTCCGTCCTTTTTGCGAACGATGCTGGGCTGAATGGGGCCCAGTCCCACCATGGGCCTGGAGGCTGTCCAGTGCTCTCCCGCATCATCGCTGTACGCCACGAGTGAGACATTGAAACCATCCGAATAAAGAGGCAAAAGTATCCGTCCGGAAGGAAGAACGAGCGGGTGGGTTCTCGTCATCCAGCCGATCTGCCGTTTCCCCGCATCCAGTGAAGCTTCCAGTAATCTTTCATGATACGGGATGGCATAGCCGGCCCACATGGGTTCTTCTTTGATAATCAATGCAAAATCCTTTTTCAGGGCTTCTGCAAAGGACTCCCCCGGTTTCAGAATGATCACATCCTGCCATTGCCACCTGGGAGCACCCGCTTTTTCGTAATCATCCGTAATCCTGTATTTAAGAAGTGAATTTTCCCAGCGCTGGGCAAGCACCGTGATCCAGAACATCCACAGCCGTTCTCTGGGATCGATAAAGAGCACGGGATTGCAGTCCGGAAAATCGGGCGTATCCGCCATGAGAAAAACCTCGCTCCACTTCCCGGATCCCTTCCTGAGCCTTGCCCCCTGTATCAGCACATCATCTGCGGTTCGTTCGCCTGAACCATAAAACCAGCACACGAGCAGGTCTCCGCTGGGGCATTCCACGATGCTCGAGGAATGGACATGTTTCTCCTGACAGGGGAAAATGGATTCGTCCCTGAAAACGATCTTTTCCGGATCACCGCCCTGCAGAACGGTATTGGCAAAAAGAAAGATCACACAGAATAAAGCTCTGTGCAGACCGGAAAAGGTTGGGAATACATCTTTTTTCACATCCTCAGTCCGGAACTTGCCGGAGCTGAATATGGCTTTCATTCCTCTCTCGATCAGGGCAGGCAGGCGGATTTCCGGTTCCGGGGCAGCTATTTTCACTTCTTTTCGTGTAAACTCCAGCC
>CAYXFJ010000020.1:0-8954 GCA_964464265.1 uncultured bacterium | reverse complement strand
GTCGGATTGAATAGCCTGATCAGAAGCGATTCCCGGGTTTCACTTTGTTTCAGGGCGCTGATCATGATGTCTTCAGGTTCGACAGAAAGAAATCCGGCCTCTTTTGGAAGAGAGCCTCCGCCTTTGCCGGACTGGGACGCTTCCATTGGCAGCGTGAATTTCTCCGCTTCGATCATGACCTTTCCCGCCTCCCAGCCGCCCCTGTGCGGCATGATCGCATACTGCCATTCATGTTCTCCCGGAGACTGGGAAAGCTTCATCCACGGGTAGATCTCCATTTGATCAATGACCGGAGACTGCATGGCTGTGAAGCAGCGGAGCAAAGTGATGGCGAGAGTTCTCTGTGCGTCGTCCACCGCTTCGAATTCCCTGATTCCGTCGTTCAGTACAGCAAGTCCCCTCCGGCCGTCGCTCATGTCCACAAAACGGTGCATGGGATACTGGGGATTGGGTTTCCCGTAGTAGAGGCTGGCCTGTGTCCTTTCCACAGGCCTCTCTGTCACATCGAACGCCGCTTCCGCGGCAGAGACCCTCACTGTGAGGCCTGTGGGAAAGCATACCCGCAGGCGGTGCTGTTCGGCAGTATTGGTCACTCTCGTCCTGACATGCAGCCACCGCTGATCCTTTCGCAGTGTGAACACGCTGGTGACAGGCAGTATCCTCTTTTCGCCTGCTCTTCTGTATGCGCCGGGTTTTCCTTCAAGGCCATGAGGAATCTGCATGCTGTGTTCGACCCTGTACCGGGTGATGAGGCTGTTCGATTCTTCGAGAGTGATCCGGGCTCTTTTTTTGAGTGAGGTCACGATTCTGTCCTTTTCCGGGCTCATGTGTATCCAGGCATTTCCGCTCTCTCCGCTGTCCTCGAAATAGTGCTGCTTTCCGAACGTATGGCCGGTCTCTTTGTCCAGTATATCCAGGCTCCCGTTGGAATGGAAGGTCACCTTCAGGAATGCATTCTCCATGACGCGCCTGCCTGCGCTGCGTACCGCAGGAGGCGCCGGTATACGGGATTCTTTCTCAGGCCTGAGGTGATAAACCCGGTACCCCAGAGGCGGGACATCTTTCACCTCCAGATGAAACGTGATCCTCTCCGCCACCTGCCTGAGCGATATGTCCTCGAGATTCCTGACCAGCGTTCCTGCAGGCTCCCTTTTGATCTCCGCTGCAGGCATGGCTTTTCCCTCCGGATCCCGTACAGATACCCATTTATACCCGCATCTGTCCGGAAGGTCAGCAGTAACGGTCATTACCTCGGACCTGGCGAACGGACTGGGATTGAATACGGTCAGAACAGATTCCATGGGCCCGATGTCCCGGTTATCGATACCCCTCTGGATGTCGGCCATGCCGCGCCGCATGACACCCTGAGAAATGATACAGGCCTGATCGAAACGGTAAATCATGTCCTTTTCCATCTGGTCAATGCCCGCTCCGCATATGGTGTCGTGCGGATGATTTTGAAGGAGATAGCGCCAGGCAAGATCAATGGCGGACCGCATATAGGATCCGCCGGCCATCCATCCTGCCGCTGAAAAAGGCTCCGCCCACCTCTGGATCAAAAGTTCAGTCTGAGCATTGAGACGCTTGATGCGCGTTCTGCTCGAGATCACGTCCCCGAAGAGGTGCGTCCATTTTCCTGTGGCTCCGGGATCCCTGCTTTCCCCCCTGATCACGAAAGGATCCTCGAGTTCCCTCATCATGTCCCGCATGAACATTTCCAGGGAGTCCTGTTTGATCTCATGCCCCATTTTTTTCAGAACCGGACGGGAAGCTTCTATGAGCTCGCGCTCCCGGGGATCTGGCGAGGAAGTATCGAATCCCTGCATGCAGGCGATATGGCTCGTGGTAAAATGGTGGCTCTCATCTTCAAGCAATTTCCTGAGCTGCTCGGGAAGCACGTCCTCATTCCACTGCCTGTCCTGAGGGTCCAGGACATAGTAATGATCCCACGGATGCCTTTCAGAGCAGAGCCTGAAGGGCTGGCCGCCCCTGTCCCAGTCATACCACCATTCATCCCTGCTCATTCCATACCGGACCTTGCGGTAAACATAGAAGTAATAGCTGAAACGCGAAAGCGCCCCGAAACGGCAGCCGGTTACGCGGGATCCGTCCGGGGATTCCATGATAAATTCGGATTTGGGTGTGTTGATGCCTCTGTAGAAAATGATCGTGTCTATGTCGAAACCCCTGTAAATCTGAGGCATCTGTGAGGTCTGCCCGTACGAGAAAGGAGTGTATCCTGTTTTGGACACCTTTCCCCATTTTGCCGCCAGCCTGTGACCCACTACCAGGTTCCTCACCAGGGACTCGCCGTTCACGATGTACTCTTCAGGAAGAGTGTACCAGGGACCCACGATCAGTCTTCCGGAGCGGACGAGTTTCCTTATCTCCTTTTCTCTTTCAGGCCTCAGCGCCAGATAATCCTCCACGGCAATCGTTTGCGCGTCCAGTAAAAAAGAGTGGAATTTATGGTCGTTGCCGAGAATATCCAGAAGCCGGTCCATGAATTCCACCAGAAGCAGGCGGGTTTCCTGGAACGGATACACCCACTCCCTGTCCCAGTGGGTGTTGGAAATGACATGCAGACAGAATTTCTTTTTCCCAGGACCTTCCGGTTTCAAAAAGAGCTCTCCTGTATTATTTATGCCTTCTCTTTTCTGAACGCCTTGTCCTTTTTCAGGAGGGGCCGGTGCACCTCGATCATTTTCTGTATGTCCGATTCCGCATAAGGAGGACCTTTTACGCGTGTCACAGGCTCCACTGGTATTCCGATTTCCCTGAGAAGGAGTTTTCCGCTCATGGGCCAGTAAATCGGGCCGAGGGTGTGAATGGCTTGAATGACCTCAAACTGCAGTTTTCTGGCTTCAGACAGATTTCCTTTCATGAAATGGTCCTGTATCTTCCACAGGAGATTCGGATAAAAGTTGCCGCCGCCGCCCACACATCCCACCGCTCCTACCGATAGATCCTGCAGAAAGGTATACTCATTTCCCGACAGAAGCGCGATCTCATCCGCTATTTCCCGGGCCATGTTGGCCATATACTCCGCGTTCGTTGCCCTGTACTTGATCCCCGCTATGTGAGGCAGATTCTCTATCATCCTGCGCATCAGAGAAGGAGTGGCCATGAGCGGTCCCGCTCCCCTGGGATCGTAAACCATGACCGGAAGATCAACATTCCTGTCTATTTCCTCGAAATAACGGTATATCGAAACTTCGTCCGCCCGGATAAATTCAGGGATGACCACACCCAGCCCGTCACAGCCCGTGCGCCAGGCGTATTCCGAAAGGATGAGCGTCTCGCCGGGACTTTTCCCCCCGGACCCCGCAAGCACAAGGGTTTTCCTGCCGCAGGTTTCCACAGCGCAGGAAATGATATCCCTGCGCTCGTCCAGAGTCAGGGTCTGATATTCGCCTGAACCTCCCATAAAGAAAAGAGCGCTGATCTTCTGGTTCGAAAGCCAGTCCACGAGTTTTTCAAGTACCTTGAAATCCACGGAACGGTCTTTGCCGAAGGGCGTGAGCACCGGCACCACGATACCCTGAATATCCAGTTTCTTTCTATCTTTTTTCTTTCCCATGGTCAATCCCGCATGTGTCGATAGTGTACGTACTCAGGGACAGGTGCCCTGTGCCTGATTCAATTCTGATCAGACGATTGTCCATATAAAGGAAACAGCCTCTCGGGTAAGCTAATCCGGCAAGTATCCGGTTCTGTAAGACGGCCCCCCTTCAGACCGGATCACATTTCTATCAATGAAAAAAACATTTTTGATAAAGTCAAGCCAAAATGTCCCTGGCAAGCGCACCATCCCGCTGCCTGCTGCGGCCACCGGGAAATGCAGCCCGGTGCGCGGCTGCCCATAAGAAATACGGTCAGTAGCTGTTTTTGCCGGTGATCACTGCCCAGGCTGTCAGCAGTATGATCTTGATATCGAAGGCCACGGACCAGTTTTCCACATAAAAAATATCGTATTTGGTACGCTCCTCTATGGACACATTGCCCCTGAACCCGTTGACCTGAGCCCATCCTGTCATGCCGCACTTGACGCGGTGTCTCTCCAGATACACCGGTATTTTATCCTTGAATTGTTCCACGAAATGCGGCCTTTCCGGCCGGGGGCCCACCAGGCTCATCTCTCCTCTGAAGACATTGATCAGCTGGGGAAGCTCATCCAGGCTCCAGCGCCTCAGGAAGCGTCCTGCACGGGTCACACGGGGATCATCCTCGACCGTCCATACAGGTCCTGTGTTCTTCTCAGCTTCGGGGATCATGGTACGGAACTTGACCAATCCAAAAGTATGGCCATCCAGTCCCAGCCGCTCCTGCCTGAAAAAAACCGGTCCTTTTGATCCGGTCTTCACGGCAAGAGCAATGACTGCAAACAGAGGGGCGAGGATCAACAGCCCCACGGACGATACCAGAAGATCAAATCCCCTTTTAAAGACCAGATTCCACCCCCTTATGGGGATATCCTTGATCTTGATAACGGGAATACCTTCCAGATCCTCCACACGCATGCGGCTGGTGATCAATCCGAGAAGGCTGGGTATCAGATAAAGTTCGATGTTGAGACCTATGCACTGCATGATCAGGGGGATCAGAGCGGAATTCTCGTGCTCTTCAGGAGCCAGAAAAAGAATATCGACTCTGCGCGATTTCGCTGCATCTGCCATATCTTCCAGACTGCCCAGCTTCTGACATTTCCCTGCCAGGCGTGCGTTGTCCCCGAAATAGCCTGAAATCTTGAGACCCAGACCCGGATGCCTGGATATATTCTCGATGATTTCTTCTCCCCAGAGACTCGATCCGACCACTGCGGCCTTCAGTACGCCTCTGCCGCGGCGGTGACCGGTCTTCTCGTACAGGAGGAGAATTCCCCTGGACATGCAGAGGAAAAGAATGCTCACCATCCAGATGAGCACGAAAACGAGTCTCGAATAGGAAAAACCCCTGTAAAAGAAGGCCGCTGCCAGAACGATCAGCATTCCCAGCGTAACGGACCGGACAACAGCATGGCATTCATCAATGAACCCGTTATTGCGCCTCGGCCCGTACAGCCTGAACGATTTCATGATGAACATCCAGATCACCGCAGTCACCAGGGAACTGATCAGGTAAACGGAAAAACCGGGAAATCCCTTGGTGACAGGGAACGGACCTGTCAGAGGTGAATGGAACCTGATGAAGTAGGCACAGACAAAAGAACCGACAATGGCCAGAAAATCGGATAGAACCTGCAAAAGCGGGACAAGCAATTCTTCCTTTTTCCTTATACCCTTAAGCATTCCGGGAATCACCCTCTTTCTGCGATCAGACGGCTCATCTTCAATTTAAATTTTTTTCTGTCAAATTGCAATGCGTGTTCCCTGATCCGTGAAGGATCGAAGGACATTCCCGAAAAAGTCCGGACACTGTCCATGATATGCCCGGGAGTCTGGCTGCGGAAAAACAGACCGGTATGTTTCCCGGCTTTTCCTGAAACGGATGCATCCGCCCATAATCCCCTTACAGTTTCCAGCACGCCTCCCCTGCCGAATGCGATAACCGGTTTTCCGTAGCACTGGGCTTCCACAGGCACGATCCCGAAATCTTCCTCACCCGGAAAAATGAGAGCCCTGCATCCTGCATAGTATTCTCCGAGATGATCTGAATCCACCCAGCCTGCAAATTCGATATTGGGCCGGGCTATCTTTTTGAGCCGCTTCTCCTCCTGTCCGGAACCCACGATCACGAGTTTTTCACCTGTTCTGTTGAAAGCCTCAATCGCCATATCCACCCTCTTATAAGGAGCGAATGCGGAAACCACGAGAAAGTATCCGTCATCCCTGGTGGAAAGAAAGGTACGCCCTGTATCTACCGGCGGGTGAACCACTTCTGCATCTCTTGCGTAATATCTCCTGATCCTTTCTTTCACATGGGCGGAATTGGCAACGAACAGGTCCACCCTGGGTGCAGACGCTGCATCCCAGGTTCTCAGATAGCTCGCGATCAGGGGTACGATCCATCGGGAAATGCCATGCAGTCTCTCTTTGCCGAAATATTCTCCGTACAGGTCCCAGACATACCGCATGGGAGTGTGACAGTAGCAGATATGCTTTACTCCGGGACGGGGCATAGCGCCTTTGGCTACGCAATGGCTCGAAGACAGAACCAGGTCAAAGGGCCGGAGATCCAGCTGCTCCACAGCTGTTGGGAACAGAGGGAGGTAGGTCCTGTACTTTTTCTTCACCAGCGGGAGGTGCTGTATGAAGGAAGTATGTATGGGCCGGTTTTCGATGATCTCCGATACGGATCCCTTGATATGGACCAGCGTGAATATCTCCGAATCCGGGAAAAGTTCGCAAAGCGCCTCAAGCACTTTTTCACCGCCGCGCATGCCGGTGAGCCAGTCATGTACGAGCGCTACTCGCAAGAGTCTCTCCTGTTTCAAGGTAGATGTGCTCCAGGGATGCGATCATCCGTTTTTCGTCAAATTCTTTTACGATTTTCCTCTGTCCTTCTCTGCCCATCTTCTCTGCAATGTCCGGATTGTCCAGAAGTTTTACGATGGCATCAGCCAGGGACCTGTCGTCACCGGGTGGCACGAGCAGTCCATCCCTGCCATCCTCGATCACTTCTTCAATGTTGTCGATCCGGCTCGCCACCACCGGTTTTCCCGCTGCCATGGCCTCCAGAAGCGTGAGCGGAAGCCCTTCCCACAGGGACGGGAGGACGAAAATATCCGCCTGCCGTATCAGATTTTTAGCATCCGGACGGTTTCCAAGAAACTGAACGTGATCCTCAAGCCTCAGGCTCCGGGCTGTTTCCTCAAGCTTCTTCCTTAAGGGACCGTCTCCTATGATCTTGAACAGTGCATCCGGATAGGATGCAAGAACACGTCTGACAGCCCTGATGAGAAAAACCTGTCCTTTCGGCACATCGAGGCGGCCCACATGGCATATGGATGGAACACGGCGTGCGTTTTTTTGGTCTTCGGATTCCGTCTGCACCTCATCACGAGGGATCCTGATGCCATTCCGTACAACCCTTGCCTTTTCTTCCGGGAAAAGTTTATGCCTGAGGCTCTCCCTGTAGTCCGATTCTGCCACACAGATGTAGAACCGGGTTCTGCAACTGAGCAGACGTTCGAGACCGCAGTAGAGAGATCTTAAAAAACGGCTCCTGTAATGCAGATAATGAATGCCGTGCAGGGTATGGACAACCTGCACATTTTCTCTGAGAACAGCAGCACGCCCCCACAACCCCGCTATCCCCCCGTGCGTATGGATGATCTCTATACGGTGCTTTCGTATCAGTCTTCGTAACCGGATTACGGAAACGGCTCCGGACAATTTCCCCATTTTCACGGGAAAGAATCCGTCGCTGTACTTCCTGAAATCCCCGGTCATCTCTCCCTTATCGTTTGCGGCTGCGAACACGCAGAACCGTCTCCTGTCCAGACAGCGCAGGATCTGAAGCACATGAACCTGTCCTCCGCCCGTGGTCGTGTCATTGATCAGTTCGAGAATGCGTACTGGACCCGGCATCTCCATTCCCCTCCGGACAGCCCCGGTGTGTTCCGCTGCGGCTTTATTCCTTTTCATATTTACAGCCAAAGATTCCGCCCTTGCTCCTTTTCATACTGCCAGCCCTCTGGATCCCCCTTCCGGCATTACCTTTTTTCTCCGTCTTTCACACGCTGCATTTGTGAACGGCTGACCAGAGAATCGCAGGCCTGTGCGAGTAATCCCGTGAGATTTTCCCTGGAGTATTTCCCTATGTTATGTCCGCGAAAACTCTTCTTCAATACCCTTTTCCTGTAAAGGCTGTAAAGAAGAAGGATAGCCTTTTTAATCTCTTCCACAGAATCGGGATTCACGATTATCCCTGCTCCTGTTTCCCGTATAAGGTCAGCTGCTGTTCCCTGAGACGGAACCACGGCCAGTACGGGATTGCCGCAGCGCAGGTATTCGAATACCTTGCTGGTCATGATCCCCTCCCTGTGCGGCCCGTTATTGATGATCAAAAGCAGCGTATCCGCGGAAAGGGCGTAGTCCAGACTCTCCCTGTGCGATGTATACGGGATCATTTCCACCATGTCTCCGAGATCCAGCGATGCAAGATGACGGCTGTTCTCCGATTCACCCGGATTATCCAGCTGGCCGACTATCCGGACCCTGATCCTCGTTCGCAGTTCCGGATTTTCCCTGACTGCGAGTGCCAGAGCGCTGAAAAACGTATCCGGTGAATTCTCCCTGAAAAGAATGCCTGTATAGGTGATGTTGAACAGACCATCAAGAATCCTTCCCGGTCTCAATCCCTCGAAGTCCTCATCATCGTAACCGTTGGTGATGGTCTGATAATGCCCTCCTTTATGGAGAGACCGGAAATCCCGCTCGATCGGTCTTGTAACGTTCAGCACCAGGTCCGCATTCCTGAGGACCTTCTGTTCCAGCCTTTTGTCCGTGAACCTCCGCCAGCTTAACCGGGGTGCTATCATATTAAGCGACCATGGATCCCGGAAGTCGGCTATCCAGGGTTTTCCCGACCATTTCTTCAGGAACAGGGCGATGAGATGATCCGTGTAAGGCCTGGAGGTGGAATAGATGAGGTCAATCTTCTCGTTCCTGATGCATCGCCAGCCGCGGTACAATGCAAAGGGCAGCCAGCCTATCTCCGCATCCGGAACGAAAATGGATTCCTTCAGCTTGAGCAGCCATTCCGCCTTCTTCACGGTACCCTGCTCTACAATGCGGTTGCCCGACCGTTTCGTTCTTTTATCCGAAAGCCATTTAAGCCATTTCCGTATCCCTTTCATGGGCTCCAGGGAGGCGGTCCTGATCACTTTCCTGATCGGTCAGGGCGTCAACGGGGTGACCGGCGACTACAGCCGCGGAGCAGCCGGCTTCATGGTTCGCAATGGCGAGGTTGGCGAGCCCGTCGCCGGCATCACGATCGCGTCGAACCTCAAG
>CAYXFJ010000019.1:14381-21278 GCA_964464265.1 uncultured bacterium | reverse complement strand
TTCTGTTGCCACAGGTATTGCCCTTGAAACGTATGCTTCCTTTTTCGATTCGGTTTCGGTTTGTTTATCCAAAGGTCTGGGAGCGCCTGTGGGATCCGTGGTCGTGGGAAGCACAGCTTTCATCAATAGAGCCCGCCGGTTCAGAAAAATCTTTGGTGGTGGCATGCGTCAGGCGGGTATTCTGGGAGCTGCGGGTCTGTATGCACTGGAATACCATCTTCCCAGACTTCATCTGGATCATGAGAGGGCAAAAAAGCTGGCAATGGCTATTTCGGACCTGCCCGGGTTCAGCATAGATCTGGATTCTGTTGAAACCAATATCATCATATTCGAGATAGACCGTCCCGGTATGTCAGCGCCTGAAGCGGCAAATGCATTAAGAGAAAAAGGAGTCCTGCTTCTCGCTCTGGGCCCCAGGAAGCTGCGGGCAGTGACCCATCTTGATGTGAGCGACGATGATATTGACAGTGCGATCAAGGCCTTCCGGAGCCTCTTCTCGAAATAATCCCCATGTCTTTCTGCCTGTCATCAGGATGGTACCCTGTTTTTTATACTGAGCATTCAGTATGATAGCCGATTGTCAAAAATATCGTGGAGACTCACAACGGCAGTATAACCGTGAAAAGCGAGTCCAGGAAAGGAACATTGGTGCGCATTGATCTGGCCGCGGACGGCTTCGATGAGCAGGGATATTAAAAGGCGAGCAGGGCTGCAGCTGTATAGGCAATGCCGCTCAGAAGTGCGGCGAGAGTCGCGAGGGGCAGCTGCGTCAGAACGTGGTCCATGAGATCGGTGCCTGTGGCAAGAGAGGAAAGGATAGTGGTATCCGAGATCGGTGAGCAGTTGTCACCGTACACCGAACCTCCTGTTACAGCAGCAAAGCAGAGGAGAGTGTAGAAGGGATCCGGATTGATGGAGTAGGCCAGAGGCATGGCGATCGGAAAAACAACGGCATAGGTACCCCACGAGGTGCCTATGGAAAAAGAGATCACCATGGTTATGGCCAGGAGGATAGCGGGCAGGAGGAAGGGGATGATCACCGCACTTGTCGTCCGGATAATGAACTCCGCCGTTCCCAGCGCATCCGAAACATTGCCCAGAGTCACAGCCAGACCCAGAATAATGGCACCCACGGTAACACCCTTGCATCCGTCCACAAATCCCGCAATGACCGTCTTCAAAGCCATCCCCCCGTAAAGAGCGAGAAGCATGGCAGACAGGGTGGACAGAAGAAACGCCTCGGACACGTACAGTTTCCTGAAGAGCAGATAGGGCACTATAGCCACACCGAGCAAAATGCCGATGGGTATCAGGAATCCCAGTACGGACGGCTGAAATCCTTCAGGGACATTCGTTTCCGTAAGTTCCCTTGAGATCAGAGGATCTGCACCATCCCTGTTCAGCTCTCCTTTTTCTCTTGCCCGTATCATGGCCGCTTTCATGCGTTTTCCGTACCATGGCAGTCTTTCAATACTCAATAAAAACGTGAACAGCAGGGCAAACCAGCTATAGAAATTGAACGGAATCGCCTTGAAGAGATAGGTCTTGCTGAGATCCGGGTCAGCGAAGATAGGGGATGTGCCGGCAACGAGACTGCCAATATAGAGCGGCCAGACGTTGAAGGGAATAACTGTCGCGACAGGTGAGGCTGTGGAATCGATAATGTATGAAAGTTCTTCATGACTTACTTTCCGGGAGTCGCAGACGGGGCGGGAGGTGGACCCTGCCAGGATAGTGCTGATCGTGCCTCCCTGATGAAAGAGGAGTCCCAGGGAAAAAGCGAACAGTTTTGCAGATCGCCTGTCCCTGACCATTTTTTCGCCTGCCCAATCCGCGAAGTATTGTGCACCTCCTGTCCTGGTCCAGATACCGATCAGACCGCCGAGGCACCAGAGATATACGAGCAGGATCTCGCCGTATTTGGGGCTGCCGATGGCCGGGATCAGAAATTCCTGAACAATATTGATCTTGCCGCTGATCAAACCGCCAAGGGCAACACCGAGAAACAGGGATGGGATCACCTCGCGCGTAGCAAAACAGAGCAGCAAGGTCACGATCGGGGGGACGACCGACCACACACCATAATCTCCATGTCCTTCACCAGGCTGGATGAGTGATGTGTTCCGGATCAGAATGAAAATGGCGGTGAGTATCAGAAAACCCAGGATCCATTTAAAGGTGCGGCTCATAGACCCTCTTCCTTTTTTTCATCGTTTTCTAGAACTGGCTCTCTGAGTTTGCTTTCAGAATGTGCGATGACCACAGCTGCAGAAGCGTCACCGGTGATATTCACGACGGTCCGGAACATATCGAGAATGCGCTCGACCCCCATGATCAAAGAGATCCCCTCAACAGGAATACCCACTTGTTTGAGTACAATAACCATCATAAGCATGCCCACACCAGGGGCTCCAGCCGTACCCACGGCAGCAAGTGTGGCTGTCAGAACAATCATAAGCTGTTGTTCCAGGCTCAGCGGAAGGCCGTATACCTGGGCGATGAAAACGGCAGATACACCCTGATAAAGGGCTGTTCCATTCATGTTGACTGTAGCCCCGAGCGGCAGTACGAAACTGCAGATTTGTGGAGGTACACCCAGATTTTTTTCACAGGCCTCCATGGTTACCGGCAGTGTGGCCGAACTGGAGCTGGTGCTGAATGCAATAAGCTGCGGAGCGCGGACACCTTTTATAAAGGTGGCCGGACGCATTCCAGTGAGCAGATAGACGACTAATGGGTAGGTGAAATTCAGGATGGTCAAACCCAGCAGGGTGACAAAAGTGTATTTAAAGAGGGAGAAAAGGATTTCCAGTCCAAAACTGCCCACAACAGCTGCGATCAGGGCGAAGACACCGTAGGGTGCCATCCGGATAACGGTGTGAACGATCCGGATCATCGCATCGTTGATTCCCTGGAAGAAGGTGAGAATACTGCTCGCACCGGGTCCGGGCATGAGGGCCAGGGCATATCCCATGAACAAGGCAAAGAAGATGACCTGAAGTATCACTCCCTGACTCAGGGATTCGAAGGGATTTGTGGGGATCAGATTCAGAAGGGTCTGTATCGGATCCGTCTTCTCGCCGGCTGCAGGGATACCGGCTCTCGTCACATCCCTGTAACTGGCGAGGAGTTGTTTCTGAACCTCCTCCGGAAGTCCGCTTCCGGGCCGGAATACATAGGCGAGTGCAAGGCCTAGTATGATAGCGAACACTGTATAGACAAGATAGTATACCAGAGTTTTGCTGCCTATCCTTCCCATTTTCCTTGCATCCCCCAGACTGGCTGTTCCCACAAGAAGGGACGCGAACACAAGGGGGATCACGATCATCTGTATAAGCCGGATGAATGCAGTGCCCACAGGCCTGACTTCAGTGATGGAAGAACGGAAAAGGATGCCGGCGGCAATACCGAGCGCCAGGCCGAGCATGATCCTGGTAAATATCTTCAGAGTAAAAAGGCGTTCGAAAAACAGGTACAGACCGGTAAAAAGAAACAGAACGCGAGCCATCTGAACGGCAAACGGAGGCAAAAGAGGAACCGCGGGAAATAGATAGAGAATCGTGCTGATTCCCAGCATGATACACACTGTGAGGATGCCGGTCACAATGGATTTTCGGTCTTTTATCATGTGAGTTTCCCCGCAGTATGGTCTGGGAGGATCAGGTGTGAAACGGTACAGTATACAAAAAATTTGAAGATTATCAAAACTATTTTCATAAGAATCCCATCTCCCTCATGCAAGATTTATATGCTGTTTTATATGAGAACTTTTTATTGATTCTTGTTAAAAGAAGATGTAACTTAGCACACCATGAACTGCAATGACAACATCCGGAGCATGATACAGAAAAAGGATTCCCTCCTCTGCGTGGGGCTGGATGTGGATCCAGGTAAAATACCGGTTCATCTTAAAGGCAAAGACCGTATTTTCCGGTTCATCAGGGAGATCATAGACGCCACAAAAGATTATGCTGTGGCGTACAAATCCAATCTCGCTTTTTTCGAAGCCATGGGCATCGAGGGCTGGCGGATCCTGAAAAAAGTGCTGGAATATATCCCGGAGGACATACTCAAGATCGGCGATGGAAAGCGCGGAGATATAGGATCCACGGCGGAGAGGTATGCCATTGCACTCTATGATCTGGGATTTGATGCGGTGACTGTCAATCCCTATCTGGGTTTCGATTCGGTCAGGCCTTTTCTTCAGGATGAGACGAGAGGTGCATTCATCCTCTGTTTGACCTCGAATCCCGGCTCGAAGGATTTTCAGTACCTCAATGTGGACACCAAACCCCTGTATCAGATCGTGGCGGAAAAAGCGGCCAGCTGGAACCAGAATGGGAACATAGGTCTGGTTGTGGGAGCCACGCATCCCTCGGAATTGAGCATTGTCCGGGGCATTGTTCCGGACCTTCCCTTTCTGATCCCCGGTGTGGGAGCTCAGGGTGGTGACCTCGAAGCATCGGTCATGTCCGGAACGGATAAAAACGGTGAAATGGCGATCATCAATTCAAGCCGCGGGATTCTCTACGCATCAGGCGGTCCGGATTTTGCCGAAGCTTCGCGACTCGAAGCGGAGCGTCTCTATCATGAGATCCGCAGTATCCGGATGAAAAAACGGTCTGTCCGGAAAATGTCAACAGGCGGGGCAAGACCCGGGGAATGAGCCAGAGCATAAACCAGCGTACAACCACAAACCTCTGAACACAGTTACCCAATACAGGACAGACTTCCATGAAATTTTCCAAAGAATCAATACTGAAGATTTTCAAAGAAACAGGAGCTCTTCTGGAGGGGCATTTCATTCTGACCTCGGGATTGCACAGTGCCAGATACTTTCAATGCGCCAGGGTTTTTCAGTATCCCCGGCATGCTGAAGCCTTGTGCAGGGAAATCGCCGGGCATTTCAAGAAAGAGCGAATAGACGTGGTGGTATCGCCCGCAGTGGGCGGTATTATCGTGGGGCAGGAGGTCGCCCGTTTTCTGGGAGCGAGGGCTATTTTTATGGAACGTGTGGACGGGAAAATGACCCTGCGCAGAGGATTTGAGATCATTCAGAATGAAAGGGTCCTGGTTGCCGAAGATGTGACGACTACGGGCGGATCTGCGAAGGAGGTCATTGAAGAGGTAAAGGCAAGAGGTGGAGAACCGATAGCAGTGACCGCAGTCGTGGACAGGAGCGGCGGTAAGATCGATTTTGGTACGTCCTATTATTCCTTATTGCAGATGGAGATTCTGAATTATCCCCCTGAGACCTGCCCGCTCTGCGCACAGGGGAGCCAGGCTGTCAAACCCGGAAGCCGGGGGTTGAAGTAGAAGATTTCAATAAATATCGCTGTCCGTGGCAGCTTGCTTGTTGATCACACCGAGCAGCTGTTTCCTCTCCTTTTCATCCAGGGCACGGTCATTTTTTGTGATGCGGCATATCAGTATGTCGTAGCCTGTACGTTCGATCCGGCTCAGAGTCACTTCAAAGGGATCCAGTATTTCCAGAATGGCAGGAAGCAGGTTTCTGTCCTGCGGATAGGAAATACATACCAGTGTTGCTGCAGGAATATACCTGCCACTGGGGGAGCGGGTAACGATTTGCCGGCTGATCACCAGAAGCGGTTTCTTGTTCTTCTCTACTGTGTTGATCATGCTCAGGGCAATGCGTATATGGGCCAGGATTTCGTGATCCGAGGCACTGACCCTGAAAAAATCTTCGATACTGTAATACAGCTCCCTGATAAGATTTTTTGGAACGCCTTTCAGTCGCTGCCTGACGGATTTCATATTGCTGACATCAATGGTCCTCATCCCTTCGTCGAAATCACGGAATTCACCCAGAGAATCGTAGACTTTTTCCTTGATGGTTCTGTATACGGATTCCGTGTCTTCGATATCCGTCAGGTCCACCCTGAGATCAAGGATGAAGACGTTCGTCGAACCGAACGTTTTTGCCGGTTTGACACTCAGAATACTGATGCGTTTGTCAGTTTGAAGGGAACTGACTGTCCTGTTGACAAGACCTTCCTTGGATCTCGATGCTGTGGGGACGACCACAATGACCTTAAATTCCAGATAGAGATCTGTGGAATGTCCCAGACTCAGATAGACCTGAGTCTTGCAGCTCGTCTGGGCTTCTTTGACGAGCAGGGGGATGATAGCGCGCGCATACTGCTCGAATCCTCCCACAGCCTCGATCCACTGCGCCTTATCCCTCCGTTTGTTCAGCACCAGGGTGGAAAAGGACTTCTTAAGCCGGTTCTGGTCCGCCTCATTCAGCGGCTTACCCGCTGAATTCACGAATTCGATCCGGTACAGGGAAATTCCCTGTTCCGTGGTGAATTCACGGTTATGTTTGAGTATGAAACCGGGGGAAGTGAATTCTATGGTCTTAAGGCAGTCTTCCAGGTTGAGCAGATGGGCAGGGCCGACCAGAGTGACACCCGTGAACGTGCCCTCGGTATTGGTTTCGAAGTCGCTGATGTCGATCTTTGTGACATTACCGGTCTGGTGCGTCTCCTTGATGAACGTATAGTTTCGGATGATCTGATCGGCAATGTCCTTGATTTTCCTGTTTTCGATGTAATTTCTGGATCTGGCAGCAAAATATTTTACAGCTTCGCCGGTCAGACCGATGATCTGGGCAAGATCTTCTCCGTGATAGTTATGCTCAATATAGGCAATGACCTGACTGTAAATTTCGAGTTTTCTTATCTCTTCGGTCAGAAGGAAGGCTTTTGCATGCGTTCCCACACCTGCCTGGTGGATTTTATGAAGGATCGTCTGGCTCTGCTGGACAATTCTCTTATGGAGTTTTTCTTCTCCTGTGCGGATGCCAATCAGGATAATCCCCACCTCTTCCTCACCTAACGTCATGGAAAGGCCTTTTAAAAAATAAATATTCCAGCC
>CAYXFJ010000019.1:4016-14357 GCA_964464265.1 uncultured bacterium | reverse complement strand
GGTGTCCGAGAATCCCGGCCAGTCCACACTAAGGATACCGAAAGTGGTAATGCAGGGAATTCCCTTTTTTTTGAAGGATTCGGAGATGGCAGTAATGATCTTTTCGTTTTTCTTACTTTCCCAGTCGGTGATTAGCTTGATGACCAGGGCATGCTGTTCGCTCACCGGGAAATACTGCTGAGTGGAATCGATTTTTTTGATGAGGGACTGTAAATGATCACGGGAGATTTTGAGATTGTATTTTGTGAGCGCTTTCTCAATTTCTTGAAGATGCTGGTTCATGGCTCACTTACCCCATTTTCTTGTCTTTTCTTTATCTCAAAATGTATATTTTAATTAATTTTATATAAAAGTCAAGGGGAAAAAATGCAAAAGTGGTGAAAAGGAGCTATTTTTTGACAGGCTGTTGATGATTTACTTGCAGCTTATGATATCTTTTACTAACTTAACAGACTACAGAAATATGAATATATTGTGGCGTACAATCGAGAAATTCCTGCCCGAGGTCACCAGACCGGGGAGATACGCGGGAAATGAGATCCATTCTGTCCATAAGGATTGGGAGCGGACCTCCATTCACTTTGCTCTGGCTTTTCCAGACCTCTATGAGATCGGAATGTCCAATCTCGGTATGGAAATCCTCTATCATATTCTGAACAGACAGCCGTGGATCGCGGCGGAGAGGGTCTATGCACCCTGGATCGACATGGAAAAAAAACTTCGGGATCTCGGTCTCCCTCTTTTTTCGCTCGAATCCAGAAAACCTCTCCACGAGTTCGATGTGCTTGGGATAAGCCTCCAGTATGAATTGCAGTATACCAATGTGCTCACTATTCTCAACCTTGGAGGCATTCCCCTGCACGCAACTGAGAGGGAGGAAAGCCATCCGCTGGTCATAGCAGGGGGGCCCTGTGCCTTCAATCCCGAACCCATGGCAGATTTTCTGGATGCCGTTGCTCTGGGAGACGGTGAAGAGCTCGTGATCGAGATCTGCCGTACGGTGCTCGAGTCAAAAAGAAACCATTCAAACCGGAAAGAGACGCTTCTCGAACTGGCCCGTATTGAAGGAGTGTATGTTCCCTCTCTTTACCGGGCTGGAACCCGGGACAGCCGTGCAGTCCCTGTCTCGGATCGTATCCCTGAGACCGTAACAGCCCGGATCAAAGCAAAACTCGATCCTCTTGATTATCCTGTAAAGCCCCTTGTCCCTCTGATCGAGGTCACGCACGATCGTTACTCCCTGGAGATCATGCGCGGCTGTACAAGAGGATGCAGGTTCTGTCATGCAGGAATGGTCTACCGTCCGGTCAGGGAGCGCCCTGTGGAGGAACTCGTAGCGCTTGCCGGGGAGGGGATAGAGAATACGGGTTATGACGAGATCTCTTTTGTTTCCCTTTCGACCTCTGATTATTCCAGGCTTCCGGATTTGCTGGCATGTATGGAAAGGATTTTTCAGGAGAAAAGGGTTTCATTATCGTTCCCATCCCTCAGACCGGATACTTTCACGCCGGAGATGGCTGATTATGCATCTGGTTTCAGAAGAAGTGGGCTCACATTCGCGCCGGAAGCGGGCACACAGCGGTTGAGAGATGTCATTAACAAGAACAATTGCGAAGAGGATCTGCTCAGGGCTGTGCAAACGGCCTTCTCTAAAGGCTGGAAGCAGATCAAACTGTATTTCATGATCGGGCTTCCCAGCGAAACCAGGGAGGATCTTCAGGGTATTGCCGATCTCGTGGAAAAAACAGTGGGACTGGCCAGACGTCATGGTTCCGCAGAGATCCACGTATCCATATCGCCCTTCTCTCCAAAACCGCATACTCCTTTTCAGTGGGAACCCCAGTCTTCGCTGGAAGATCTGAACGAGAGGATCCGTTTCATACGCATGAGATTGAGAAAATGGCGCGAGGTAAAGGTCAGCTGGAGGGATCCTTCTGTCACGCATCTTGAAACGGTTCTGGGCAGGGGAGACAGGGCGCTGGGCTGTGTGATCGAAGAGGCGTGGAAAGCGGGTACACGCTTTGATGCATGGACGGATCTGTTCGATATGGAGCGATGGGATGAGGCTTTCAGAAAATGCGGTATCTCTTTTGAAAACTGTCTGGGAGAGAAGAAGCCGGGCTCTGCGCTCCCCTGGTCACATCTGAGCAAAGGGATCAGTGAGGCATTTCTTCTTGAGGAAAAAGAACGCTCCTTAAGAAGCCTGAACACAGACGATTGCAGAACCGGACCGTGCAACAACTGCGGTATCCTTCCCGGGCTTTGCGGGAACAGCCCCGGTGCTCCAGAGCATGCCGGACGCGCCGTACCGGAAACCGGCACCAAAGCTCCCGGTAAAATCCCTCTACCCATCAAACCCGGAAGAAGAACACTTCGATTGGCGTACAACAAGGGAGCCCCGATGCGTTTTACTTCGCATCTGGATGTCCTGCGGCTGCTGACCCGCACGTTGCGCAGGGCAGGAGTGAACATGGCATACTCACAGGGATTTCACTCTCATCCGAAAGTGTCTGCCGGTCCTCCTCTCCCGCTCGGTTATACCAGTCAGTGCGAGTACATCGACGTGCAACTGGAAGGTCTGGGATACGATATTGCGCAGATCAACCGGTGTCTACCCGCGGGGATGGAGATCGTGGACAGCCGCGTGCTGCCTGCGAATGCCGTTTCTCTGGGTCAGATTATTGATACAGCCTGTTTTTCAATCATGTTCGCCCGGGACATGGACCAGCATAAGGTTGAGACGGCGATCGAGGAATTCCTGAAAAAAAGGAAAGTGATGGTCTTAAGAAAACGTGCGGGGAAGGAGAAGGAGATCGACATCAGGCAATACGTGGACCGGCTGGCGATTAACGGGAGAAACATGCAACTGGATCTGTTGCTGTCACAGTCCGGAACAGCGAGAGTGGAAGAGGTGTTTCAGGTTATTTTTGGTAATGGGATAGAGCCGGCTCATGTCAGGATCGAGAGAACCGGACTCTTCGTCACACGGGAGGGTAAACGGGTGACGCCAATGGAACTGAATTAAGGAAATGATAATGAAAAAAGAAATCATGATCAATTCGACTTCCGGTGAAACAAGGATCGCTATACTTGAAGATGGCGAACTCATAGAGCTGTATGTGGAAAGACCAGAAAACGAGCGTATGGTCGGAGATATTTACAGGGGTAAGGTGAGCAATGTGGTGGAGGCTATACGTGCGGCGTTCATTGATATCGGACTGGAACAGAACGGATTTCTCGCTTTTGATGATGTGGGGAAAGAAATAAGCGCTCTTGCTGAACGCGTCGAGAAAGATGAAGAAACGAAACCCGGGCGCAGCGTGAAACGGCCGAGCAGATCCAAAGTGATCCTGAAACCCGGACAGGAAGTGCTTGTACAGGTAACCAAGGAACCTATCGGCAGCAAGGGAGCGAGGCTCACCACAGCAATATCCCTTCCCGGCAGGTATATGGTGCTGGTGCCTCACGATGAAAGCATCGGCGTTTCCAGGAAAATACAGGATATCCGTGAGCGGAAAAGATTGAGAAGACTGGCAAAATCCATGCAGCCGGAGGGATTCGGTCTTATTATAAGGACCGTGGCTGTCGGCAAGGAGGTCCAGTACCTCAAAGCGGATATGGAGCAGCTTCTGAAAAACTGGAAGCGCATACAGGAAAAGCAAAAAAGCGTGAAGGGACCCACTCTGATATACAAGGATCTCGGGATTACATCCAGTGTGATCCGGGATCTTTTTTCGCCTGATATTGACCGTCTTGTCGTGGATTCGCGCAAGCTGTACAGCACCATCAAGCGGTATCTGAAGGAGGTTTCCCCGAACCTGCAGTCAAAATTGGAGATGCATAACGGGAAATTGCCTATTTTCGACACCCATCGTATCGAGGAAGAGATCACCAAGAGTCTTTCCAGAAAGATATGGATGAAAAGCGGAGGCTATATTATTTTTGACCAGACAGAAGCGCTTGTTGTGGTCGATGTGAACAGCGGACGTTCCATGAGCGGGCGGAACCAGGAAGCGAATGCCCTTAAAACGGATCTCGAGGCGGCGAGGGAGATAGCGCGCCAGCTCCGTCTGAGGGACATAGGCGGGATCATTGTCATTGATTTCATCGATCTGTCGTCTGAGAAGAACAGGAACAGACTGCTGGGCGAGCTCAGAAAGGAGTTGAAACGGGACCGTGCTGCCTTCGATATTCTTCCTATGAACAATTTTGGTTTGATCAGCCTGACAAGGGAGAGGATCAGACCCAGTCTGCTCTATCAGTACAGCGAGGCCTGTCCGCGATGCGGGGGGATAGGCCGGATACCGTCCAAGAGTTCCATCATGACAAAGATCGAACGGGAAATCCAGAAAGTAAGGACCAAGACAGGCGAAAGACGGCTCGTACTGCGGGTACATCCGGATGTCGCCATGTATCTGACAGATGGAATCAAAAGCAGAGCCAGGCGACTGATGATGAAATTCTTCGTTACCATCAAGGTGGTCCCGGATCCGACGCTGACAGATGAGAACTTCGAAATAACGGCAAGAAAGGAAACCGGGAAAGAATAAGCACCCGGTGTTTGAGGATACAATTTGTTCTTGACTTCAAAAAAGGATTTCATTATCTTAATAAACTTAAGATTTAATGATATCAAGGAGGATCGTCCGTCCTATGTATGCAATTGTTGAAATTAGCGGCATGCAGTACAAGGTAGGCATTGACCAGAAGATCCGCGTACCTCAATTGGGTGTGGAACCGGGGAAAACTGTGGAACTGGACCGCATCCTGATGATAGTGGATGAGGGAAATGTGAGTGTCGGCAAGCCGGTTATTCAGGATGCAAAGATCATTGCGACAGTCATTTCCCACGGCAAGGCGAAAAAAGTAATTATTTTCAAGAAGAAGAGGCGTAAAACCTATCAACTGAAAAAAGGACACAGACAGCCTTATACGGAATTGCGCATTGATCAAATGACTTTCGGCCAGGTGGAGAAGAAAAGGACTCCAAGACCGGAAAAGAAGGCTGTACCGGCAGCAGTACCAAAACCTGCGGAAGAGGAGACAGCGGCAAAGAAAAAAGTTGCTGAGAAAAAAAGCACTGCGAAAGTCGCTGCCAAATCACCCGTAAAGAAAGCAGCCGCCAAACCCGTGAAAGAAAAACCAGCTGCGGATAAGAAAACGGCTGCGAAGAAAACACCCCCGAAAAAACCTGCCGGTAAACCGAAGAAGGAGAGTTGATTCATGGCTCATAAAAAAGGTGTTGGAAGCTCTAAAAACGGCCGTGACAGCAATGCACAGAGACTCGGAGTCAAATGCTATGGCGGAGAATTGGTGCCTGGAGGAAGCATACTCGTCCGTCAGAGAGGCACCAAATTTCATCCGGGTTTGAATGTTGGCAAGGGAAGCGATGACTCGCTTTTCGCGAAGATTTCCGGCCATGTTTGTTTCGAAAGCAGGGGTAAGCGCAAGGTCATCAGTATCCAAGCGCCAAAATAAAAGGTAGCCCTGGAATATTAACAAGAAAGCCGTTGCAGATCGAACGGCTTTTTTTATTTATACATTTATTGAGAAAATATGAAAACAGGGATTGCAGCAGGATCCATTTCAGGAGAGACAAAGTCGGTGATGCCATTCCCGGCAGCATGGATCATGAACAGGATAAGCCGGTGTTCGCGCAGTCTTTTTATTGCCGGATGGATCTTTTTTTTCTTATCCGCTTCAGGTACAGCGGATGCGGCCGATAGGTCAAGGTCTCTGGAACTGCTTCAAAAAGCGGAGCAGGTCCTCGGGAGGGGTGATACATCTCTTGCCCTGTCTGTATTGAAAGAGGTCATTCGTGCGGACAGGAAATTTTCGGATGCCCGTCACAGGCTGGCACAGCTCTATCTCGATAAAGGGGATCTGGAATCCCGTATCCGGGCCGGATTCGAGATTGATGAAGCGATCCGCCTGAATCCGAAAAGAATTGATTACCTTCATACCCGGGTGAGATTATGCATGGCTGCCGGAACCCCGGGTGCGGCGCAACGGGTGCTGAAGCAGATCCTTGAACTGGATCCGGGAAATGCAGAAGCCTGCTACTGGCTGGCCTTTATACATGAAAAAGACTGGTTTCACTTTTACAATATGACGAGCCCCCAGTATGGTGCACTGACGGGTGAGTATCTGGGGAATTTCTATCTGGGAGATGCCGCGCGCTCCGATCTGGTCATGGCACTTCATTACTACCTCAAAGCCTGGGACCTGAACCCACGCGTTCCGGATGCCCTGTACCGTCTGGCGTTTCTCCACTATGAGCTGGATTCCATCCCCGGAATGATTCCCCTCCTCGAAAAAGCTTCTGAAATCGATCCGGGAAGGGCAGATGTGCACCTGTTTCTGGGGCTCGCTTACCACCGTCTGAGGAAGAACGAGAAAGCCATGGAGGCTTATGAAAGGGCAAAGGCCCTGATGACTCCAGAGCAACTCGCCGTTTTCGATGCTGTGGACATGATTTCAACCCCTGAATTCGCTTCCCGTTACCGGCAGGCAGATCACCTGGAAAGAGAGCGGCTGCGCAGGGCGTTCTGGACCCAGCGAGATCCCCTGTTATTGACGGAAGTCAATGAACGCATTCTGGAACATTACGGGCGCTTTGCCTATGCCAATCTTCGTTTCAGCAGGGTCACAGAAGGTGTACAGGGATGGAAAACAGAAGCAGGGCAGGTCGTCCTGCGGTACGGGAAACCACAGAGCTCAGACAAGACCAGACCGGACATGCTTTGCCAGTCCGTTGAAACCTGGCACTATTTGGATTTTGACATTGTTTTTTTTGACCGGTCGCTTCAGGATAAATTCCGTATCCGGGATCCGGACGCATTCAGGGAATTGACGCAGGATATCCCTGATGAATACGATCCTTTTACTCCAGGGGAAAAAATCCCCCTTTCCGTGACGTATGCCTGTTTCAGGGGTGATGAAGGGAAAAACACTCTGGAGTTTTATGAAAGCATACATTCGAAGGTTGCGGGACATGTGCGGTACTGGAGAAATCCCGGAATTACCAGAGGTATTTTCCTCTTCGATGAGAACTGGAACGAGAAGGCAAGGGTTGTGGAATCCGGTCCGGAAATGAGCCACCCGGCGGGAAGTGTGCTTCTTGTAGGATGGAACCGGCTGGAGGTGCCTCCGGGGCTTTATACAGCCGTGGTCGAATTTATGGACAGGGAAACGAATGCAGTCGGACGCTGGAAAAGTCAGATCCGTATGGAGGATTACACAGCGCCGGATCTGGCATTGAGCGATGTGGTACTGGCAAGAGAGATTGGAGATCCGGATAAGAATGGACTGACACGGGGCGGGGTCAGCATCCTTCCCAATACGCTCGAAACCTATACGACAGGATCGAACATACCTGTTTATTTCGAAGTATATCATCTGACCTTCGGTCAGGACGGGACAACCCACTACCGTGTCAGAACGACCGTAGAAGCGGTCCGGGAAGAAAAAAAAGGCATGGATGCCCTGTTCAGCAAAATCCGGAATCGCGGATCATATGGAAGGGTGGTCACTTCGTACGATTATCAGGGGAACAAAAGCGATGAAATCCTTTTTCAGACCCTTGCCCTTGCGAGTGCAGCATCCACCACATACCTTTTGAGGGTGGAGGTAGAAGATCTATACACCGGCCGGAAAGCTTACAGGGAAAAAATCTTCACGCTTATGGATGCCATACAGATGTAAACCTCCCGGATCTGCTTCCATGATGTGCCGACGCGGAATAAAAAAACCATCCCCTGACTTCAGGAGATGGTTTTATGTGCCGGGGGAGAGACTCGAACTCTCATGGACCAAGGCCCGGGGGATTTTGAGTCCCCTGCGTCTACCAGTTTCACCACCCCGGCGTATGATTCTGACAATAAAAAGTAATATACAAAAATCATCTCAGGTTGTCAAGGTTTCATGCGGGATCATGCAGCGGGGAATTGACTTGACATTGAGTTCGGAATTTTCGATATTTATTTAACCTTAATGATTAGAATTTTAATATTTTAGAGAACCGGCTCCAATAACAGCCGGCCGTGCAAGGGTGGAGTGCTTTAATACCGCCCTTTCTTTTAACCAAGAGGGAGAGTGGCATTCTGGTGGGAGAGATCCGGGACGTTAAAAATGTAAAGCCGGTTTGTGCGGTCACTTTTTCCCAAAATCTCGATCCGGACATTCCAATGAAAGAACTCGAATCGGTCATGGGGACCCTGGACGATCTCTCCGAAGGGTTCGATTTCTCGTTCACGGATTATTATCTTGAAGAAATGGGAGAAAATCTAAAGAAAGTGTTTGTAAGCTTCAAAGGACTGATGCATCCGGGTCTTTTGCCTGACAGGAAGAACAAAACCCAGCTTCTGGAGATGCGCTGGACGGAAGGCGGGAAGAGACGCATTAATTGCGATCCGGGTTATCTGACAGGCGCTAAACTCGTGCTTGCATCCACGAAGGATTTTGCCCACCGCGTCTATCTGTCAGACGGGATTTACGGTGATGTACAGCTTCAGTTCCGTCAGAACAGGTTTCACGTGCAGCCCTGGACATTTCCGGATTACAAGACCGATCTGGCGATCGCCTTCTTCACTCGCGTGCGGAAAAAATTTATGAACGAGGAAAGGTCTTATGAAAAAAATGGGATATAAGGAGGCAGGGGTCAATATCGATGCAGGAGAGGAAGCGGTAGAGCGCATCAAACGCATGGTAAGAACTACGTTCACTCCAGGCGTGCTGACAGATATCGGTAGATTCGGCGGTTTTTTTGCCCTGGATATCTCGAAATACCGCCAGCCTGTCCTGGTCGCATCCATAGACGGAGTGGGCACCAAACTGAGAGTGGCGTGCATGAGTGGAAAACACGGTACTATCGGTCAGGATCTGGTCAATCACTGCGTCAACGATATTTTCGTGGGAGGCGCCGACCCGCTTTTTTTTCTGGATTATATCGGCACTGGCAAACTCCAGCCCGGCATCATTGAAGAAATAATTTCCGGCATGACGAAAGCGTGCAGGGAAACAGGATGCTCCCTGATCGGCGGAGAAATGGCGGAAATGCCCGGTTTTTACCAGCCCGGTGATTACGATGTTGCAGGCTGCATTATCGGAGTTGTGGAAAAAGACAGGATGATAGACGGGTCCGCCATTGAGGAAGGGGATGTGCTTATCGGACTTCCTTCGAACGGCATGCATACAAATGGTTACTCTCTGGCACGGATGATCCTGTTCGAACATCTGGGTCTGGAGGTGACCTCCCGGATAGAGGAGATCGGCAGTACTGTGGGAGAGGAACTGCTCAGAGTTCATAAATGTTATTATAAGCAGGTGAAGCCCCTGTTGTCTGAAATCACAGTCAGGGGCATGTCCCACATTACGGGAGGTGGTCTCATAGGCAATACAAAACGTATCCTTCCTGAAGGATTGATCCTTGATGTGAACTGGTCATCCTGGAGCGTTCCGCCTGTCTTTACCTATCTTCAGCAAAAGGGCAGCATACCGGACGAGGAAATGAGAAGAACATTCAATATGGGCATCGGATTCGTCATTATCGTAGATCCCGGATCGAAAGAGAAGGCCATAAAACTACTCAGGAAAAACGGTGAACAGCCGCTCGTGATCGGGAATGTTGTGAGGAGAAAATAACAGGTGATTTCGCTTTTCGCAGTGATCCTGCTCAGTTATCTGGTGGGTTCCATCCCCACAGCGGTCATTGCAGGCAGGATGGTTCTGAAGGATGACATACGCCGCCACGGGAGTAAAAATGCGGGCGCGACCAATGTATTTCGTGTTCTGGGATGGAAACCCGCCCTGATTGTCCTGCTTATTGACATAGGAAAGGGGATTTTTTCAACCCTGGTCATTGCGCGTCTGGCTTCCGGAGACGTTCCTCTCTCCGGATTGAACGTACAAATGCTTGCAGGTTTCGCAGCCATCCTGGGGCATATCTGGACAGTGTTCGCAGGCTTCAGGGGCGGGAAGGGAGTGGGCACCGCTTTCGGAGTCCTTCTGTCTCTTGCTCCATGGGCTTCTCTGGTGACCCTGATCGTATGGCTGACGCTCGTTGTCCACACACGTATCGTTTCCCTGGGTTCTCTCGCAGCGGGTATTGTGTTTCCGGTCGCCCTGTTGATACAAAAATGGGCATTTCAACCCGGGCTTCCTGTATCCCTTATTGTCATGGGAATGGTGCTGGGAGTTCTGGTATTTATAACGCACCGCTCGAATATCGGACGCCTGATCAGGAAAGAGGAGAACCGCTTCGGCAGCAAGGGGAAAGAGGCTCCGGATCCTGATAAAGGCAAGGAGTGAGCATATCATGGCTCGTATCGGCATACTGGGAGC
>CAYXFJ010000019.1:0-3985 GCA_964464265.1 uncultured bacterium | reverse complement strand
CAGCTCTGTCCATCCTCCTCTATTCCAACGGCCATCGGGTGACGCTGTGGGAGTACAGGGAGGATCAGGCACTCAGACTGCGCACCACCCGGGAAAACAAGGACTTTCTGCCGGGTGTGGCCATTCCGGAGGGAGTGGAGGTCCTTTCCGATCTTCGGACAGCATCATCTGAAAAGGAGGTTTTGTTCATCACCCTGCCTTCCCATGTGGTAAGACAGGTGAGCGAATCGCTTTCGGGTACGGACATGGGTAATGCGATCATGGTCAGCGGGACCAAGGGGATTGAGAACGCGACACTGCTCAGAATGTCCCAGGTTCTTCTGGAAACTGCAGGTGTGACGGAGGACCGCATAGTGGTTTTATCGGGCCCCTGCCATGCAGAGGAAGTAGCCCGCTCTATCCCAACGGTGGTAGTCGCTGCATCTTCATCAAAAGAGGCTGCGAAGAGGATACAGGAAATACTGATGAATCCGGTGTTTCGTGTATATACGAATGAAGATGTACTGGGCGTGGAGCTTGGAGGCGCTCTCAAGAATGTCATCGCAATAGCGGCCGGTATCAGCGATGGTGTGGGTTTCGGGGATAACACAAAAGCAGCGATCATCGTGCGCGGGATCGTGGAGATCACCCGGCTCGGTACGGCTATGGGAGCCAATCCCCTGACCTTCGCAGGCCTTTCAGGTATGGGGGATTTAATCGTCACCTGTACGAGCAGGCACAGCCGTAACCGCTACCTGGGACAGCAGATCGGCAGAGGCAAATCCCTCGAGCAGGTTCTGGGTGAGATGGTTATGGTGGTGGAAGGAGTGAAGACGGCGCGGTCAGCCAGCGACCTTTCACATAAGTACAGAATAGATATGCCGATGACGAACGAAGTCCATCAGGTGCTGTTCGAGGGTAAGCCTCCGGAACGGGCAGTATTTGATCTGATGACCCGGGATCCCAAAGCCGAGGCCTGGGGATGAATGTGAAATCGAATGAAACAGGTGCAGTACTGACCGGTTTATGGAAATTCGGTCTCAGAAAGGGGAACTTTCCAGCACGCCTGATGGCACTGCTGTCAACCAGATAGAACCGGAATCATTCAGGGTATTAATTAAACGGGGAAGAGAATGGATAAAGTTTATATTGAGGATATAGGGCGGTACGAAGGACAGGATGTGACATTGCAGGGCTGGCTGTACAACAAACGTTCAAGCGGCAAACTCTGGTTCCTGCTTTTCAGGGACGGGACCGGCTACATCCAGTGCGTGGCATCCAAGGCCGATGTTCCGGAAGCGTCTTTCGAAGCCTGTGAGAAGCTGACACAGGAGTCCTCCCTCAGGATCAGTGGCCGGGTTTCGTCCGACAAACGGGCGCCCGGAGGATACGAACTTCAGGTGAAAGATATCACAATCGTTCAGATAGCTGAAGACTATCCCATCACGCCAAAGGAGCACGGCACAGCCTTCCTTATGGATAAAAGACATCTGTGGCTCAGGTCCTCCAGGCAAACAGCCATTCTCAAGATAAGACATGAGATCATCAAAGCCTCGAGGGATTTCTATGATGACCGGGGTTTCACTCTGATGGATACACCTATTTTCACTCCGGCCGCCTGCGAGGGAACGACGACACTTTTTGAAACCGACTATTTCGGCGAGAAGGCTTATCTCGCACAGAGCGGCCAGCTCTACAGCGAAGCAAACATCGGGGCGTTCGGGAAGGTCTACTGCTTCGGCCCGACATTCCGGGCAGAGAAGTCCAAGACCAGGCGCCACCTGACCGAGTTCTGGATGGTGGAGCCAGAGGTGGCATTTGCGGATCTCGATGACAACATGAGGCTTGCGGAGGATTTCATTTCTTTTATCGTGAGCAGGGTTCTTGAGAAACGCCAGGAAGAACTCAAAAGGCTGGAACGCGATACAGCACCACTGGAAAAGGTGAAAGCTCCTTTCCCCAGGATCTCATACGATGAAGCTGTTAAAATACTCAAAAAACATGGCATCGATTTTCAGGATGGAAATGACCTCGGGGGTAAGGACGAGACCGTGATCTCAGAGCAGTTCGATAAACCTGTGATGGTTCACCGGTATCCCATGGAAGTGAAAGCCTTTTATATGAAAAATGATCCCGAAAATCCTTCCAGGGCACTGTGCGTGGATGTGCTTGCACCTGAGGGATACGGAGAGATCATAGGCGGCGGGCAGAGAGAGGATGACTATGATGCTCTGATCAGCAAGATCAAGGCTCATAAACTGCCGCTTCAGGCTTTTGACTGGTATCTGGATCTGCGCAGATACGGTACCGTACCTCATTCTGGATTCGGAATGGGCATTGAACGGACAGTGGCATGGATATGCAAACTGCCGCATGTCCGAGAAACAATACCCTTCCCGAGAATGATGTACAGGCTAAAACCCTGATTCCGGGTTTGCCGGGAAACGGTGAGAGACATGCTCTCTTTGCAGCCCCGGCTGGCGATGACTGAATAACCTGTGCAGGAAAACAGGCGGTACAGGCAGGAGCTGAAATGCCTGTGCTGAAAAATAAGGATAGGGCGGAAAGGACAATGCCCTGAAATGCGGGGGGAACGGGTAAAACCTGTAATGTTTTTTTTCTTAAGGGAAAGGTTTCCGCATGATAGAGAAAACATTGAAAAAAGCCATCGGACTGGCATTCATGATCTGCCTTCTAGCAGTCTCTGCCATTCCGGTTTTTGCAGAACAGACGGACAGGCATCTGGAGGTCACTGTCGTGAAGGGAAACTCCTTCACGAATTTTATGAACCTGCCCGTGGATGCGTTTGTCCTCTACCGATACTCTGAAGCCACGGATACCTGGGAACCCATTCCTTTTCAGATCGACGAGCTGGACGGCGGGAAGGTGTATGGAACCGGGAACGGGCTGCTGGATCCTTCGGATGAGATCGTGTTCATGGCCAGGGACAAGGGTGACAGGGCCGGGGAGACGGAGTGGGCAGAAGATCCGGAATCGAGGGATCACATACGCTATGAGATCGTTCTCAACGATCCTCTGACCGGAGGAGTCTCGGGGTGGGTTTACCTGTACCATTCTCTCACTCTTACCGGAACAGATAAGACTTACATTCAATATGATAGTGATCGGGATCAGGTGGAGTCCGATACTTACCGTATCCGTCACGGGGAAAGCGGGTTCCAGGAGATTGTGATGATGAAAACATCTGCAGGAGGGGACGGCAAGGATCTCATGGACAGGCAGAAGTTCAGGATAAAACTTTTGCTTGATCTCGGATTTCTGGGAGAAAAGGAGGTCACGATCAAGGAACAGATGATCGATGAAAAGGTGGATATTATTCCCAATGTGGCGTCTGCTATATTCAATGTGAGAAAAAAATCCGTGGAAACTGCGGGGGGCGGGGTGGTGCGCCTGCATCGCATCGTCACTCTGGAGGCAAAGGTGACAAGCGATTTCACTGACGATATGGTCTATACATTCCCCTTTATTACGACCTATTATCCGGACTATACCGAATGGAAAGTGGATTCACTCGAGATCCCCAGAATTCAGCAGGATGAACTCGGTGCGGACGCCAAAGAGATACGGATCACAACGGATCTCAATGTCCTTGCCAGCGGCATGGAGGTGTTCGGCAAGTACAATCCGGGCATAGAGGGAAAGGGAAACCGCATTAACGGAAATCCCTGGGATCTTCAGAGCACTCAGCTCGACTGGCCGGGTGAGAACTGGTTCCTGACAAGGGCGGATCCCTCTTACAGCGCTTCCGTTCAGCTTAAAAATGCTTCGGTTGTGTCCCTTTTCCGGTTAAAGGGGGACCCGCTGGGCGATACAAGACGCGTTTATTTTAAAGATGACAGCTCCCTGGATTTAGATGATACGGGCGACAGGATGTCCTTCGGTGACCTGGGGGTTCAGGTGACCGGCAATTCGATTACAGGAACGATCCGCTTTTACAGCGCCTCCTACTATCTGCCCTATAACATAGACACTGCCGGCGCCAGAA
>CAYXFJ010000018.1:11979-21640 GCA_964464265.1 uncultured bacterium | reverse complement strand
TACCTCGGACTCACATCTCTCGCATTGCCCTTCGACCACCTGTTCGTTGGCCAGGACCGTCTTACAGGAAGGGCACCAGTTTACTGGGGCCATTCTGCGGTAGGCCAGGCCGTTCTTATAGAGTAGCAGAAAAAGCCACTGGGTCCAGCGGTAGTACTGCGGATCGTTCGTGGCCAGCTCTCTGGACCAGTCGTACATGGAGCCCATAGCTTTCAGCTGCTTGCGTATGGCCTCAATGTTCTGCGCAGTGGAAAGAGCGGGATGAACGCCCTTGCGTATGGCATAATTTTCCGCAGGAAGCCCGAATGCATCGTATCCCATGGGCTCGAACACATTCCATCCCTGCATGCGTCTGAAACGCGCCCATGTGTCCGTGGGACCGTAGTTATACCAGTGCCCGATGTGCAGCTTATCACCCGAAGGATAGATGAACATGACCAGGCAGTACAGCTTCTTTCTGGTGTCCGTCATGTCCGTGGTGTACAGGTTCTGTTCCTGCCACACAGCCTGCCATTTCTTCTCGATCTTGCTGTAGGGGTAATTCATTTAGCGATTTTCTCGTTTTCTTTATTTTTATACGCTTGAAACCGTATTCTTCTTCTTTAAATCATATAAAATAAAAATATAACAATCTTGATTAAAAAACAAATGGTTATTTCTCCGGCGGATTTCCCTCAAACTCCGGGCTCACTTGCCCGCAAGCCTCCGCTTTTCAAAAACCGAACCGGAAAGAGAACCCAGAACAGCCGCGCCGAACGGTAAAAGAAATTCAGCAGGCCGGACAGGCTGGCCGTTCCAGAACCAGAGACCCAGTCTGAGCGATATGATCAAGGCCAGAGCCACTGCCCCGCTTTTCCATATCCTTCCCTTCCGGAAAACCCCGTGGAAGACCAGGCCTACGGGAAAGTAGAAAGCAAAATAAAATGCAAGGGTTGAAGGCCATCCCTTTCCGAGCTTCAGCAGGCGGAGAAGAAAACCCATATCTCCGGTCAGATGGTCCGGATGGGGTTTCCCGTCCACCCACAGGCGGATGAATCCCCTGCTGAACCGGATCACGAAATGATGGCTCCCGGTATCGCGGAACACGTTTTTCTGGATGAACACCGGACGCGCCCCGTTCGAACCTGTGAGCCGCGTGCGTACCCTGAAACAAAGATCCCTCCCCTCCTGTCCGGCGGTCATATTCCTCTCCGTGGCGCTGCCTGAGATGGATATTATCCTTGCCGGACCTTTCTGCTCAAGATCCCGGCTCGCTGAAAACCATTCCACGGAAAAGACTCCGGACGTTTTAAGCCTCGCAGTAAGGGATGCTGCAGGTCCAGCGCTGATGACCGGGTGTAAACCCTCCAGCTTCAAGCCACCGGATGCAAGATACGGATTCTCCTGCCGCAGGAGGAAAAGAGGCTTGAGGGAAGAAGAAAGGTCAGGGACCTTATCCCCTGAAGATTCACTGAAAATGTACTGGGCAACCGCTCCGAGCCGGTTCCTCTCTTCCGCATGCTCCGCTTTCCAGGGCAGCCTGGAAAGAAAAGCGATATCACGGGCATCCAGGGCATTACCGTACACCGCGAGCCCCCGGATATCCCCGCGCCATTGTCTATTTCCGTCCAGTTCGTCTCCGATGAGAAGCGGATAGGATTCGTTCCATGTTCTCAGACTGTTGAGATGAAAGGGCAGAAGGGTCAGGGCCACGAGGCAGGCTGTGTACAGTGTTCCGACAGCAAAAAGGCAGGAGGCATTATTGAAAAATCCACGCACCCTGTCCCTGAGCCATTCCACATTAGCCAGAAGGTAGCCTGCAACCGTTCCCGTAGTGTTGGATACAAAATCCGGAAGGGATGTTGTGCGCCTCAAGAAGAGCTGGGCAGTTTCCACGAGAAGACTGACCAGTGCGCCGGCAAGAAGAGGCCTGAGAATGGATGATCCCGGGGATCTCTCCCGGCACAGATCCCTCCTGTACACGAGCCAGCCCAGAGGCATAAAGAGGAATATATTCACGATCACATCCCCCGCTCTCAGCCATAAAAACGTTTCATTTATCCGTTCCGGATGTTCAATATAGAGAGAGCGGAACCAGGAGAAGGAAAACTGGAAAGGGCTGAGCGTGAATACGGCAAGGTACACGAGATATACTGCAAGCATTGCACCCCACCGGAAACATTCCCCGTTATTCCGCCCGTTCCTTTTATATTTTCCGGACATTTTTTCTCCACAACTGTGTCAGAATGAATTTAAGGCATTACCGGGGCGGTTGCAAGTGAATAATCCCTGATTCAGGATTGGAAAGCCCTGTTCCTGGCATGGTTTTCATCTTGACATGATGCATCTTTCTTTCTATATTTAATCCATAAATCACGAAAAATCAGGATGATTGTGATATGATTAAAAAACGAAGAAATCTTATTGTCGTCGGAGACAGGGTACTCATCTCTCCCGATGAAGGCGAAGAGAGGACCAAAGTCGGACTGTATCTTCCGCAGACGGTGATGGACAAGGAATCCGTGCAGAGCGGACGCATTACAGCCACAGGTCCGGGAATTCCCCTCCCTGATCCTCAGGATCTGGGAGATGAGCCGTGGAAATCATTGCAGGCTCCGGTCAAACATGTACCCATGCAGGCCAGGGAAGGCGATTATGCGATTTTTCTCCGGAAAGCCTCTGTGGAGATCAAATACGAAGGAAAGCCCTATCTGGTGGTTCCGCAGAGTGCTATTCTCGTACTCCTCAGGGATGAGGATGAAGTCCTATGACTGGTTTCCTGTATATGCGGGAGGATTTATGAAAGAACTTTTAAATGCTGATGAACTCAGCCGGCTGGTTGATAGCGTTTTTAAAATTCGCTCCGGAGAGAAACTGGCCGTGATGATGGATATCCCTGATGCAAAGAATCCGGATCATCCGGAATGGCGTGCGCGCCGCACCATGGCCTGCCAGTGGGTGAAGGATCTGGGATCCGGAACAGGAACACGGTTGGGCGGTGTGGAGCTCATCGCCTATCCGAACGTTCACAATAACAATGCGGACCTGCCGGAAACGCTTTTCACTCTCGATCCTCCGGAGCCTGTCGGTTCCATGGAAGAACTGAAAAAGAAGGGAAAACCGTATCCGGTGAAATCGCTACTCGGGGGTTTTAAGATCATACTGGCACCCACAGAATTATCGAACACAGCTCCTCTGAAACTGCTTGCCGGTACGCTCGGTTTCCGTGCGGCCACCATGCCTGGATTTTCCCCGGCCATGATCCCATCCCTGCGCCTGGATTACGGCGAGATCGACAAACGCGTGCAGGCAGTCAAGCGCCTTCTCGATAAGGCGGTGCAAGTGGAGATCGGGCTCAGCGTGGAGGGAGGGGGGTCACATTCCATCCGCTTTGACCTGAGGAACCGGACCGCACATGCTTCGAGCGGACTTCTGCCTGAACCGGGCACTGCCGGCAATCTTCCAAGCGGTGAGGCTTATATCGCCCCGTATGAAGGCACCGAGGGGGATGAAAGCCTTTCCGAAGGAGTCCTGCCCGTACAGTTCGAGGAGGAGGTGGTTCTGTACCGCATCGGGCGGAACCGGGCTGTTGAAGTCCTGAGCAATGGAACCTTTTCGGACCGGGAGAGGCTGGCCATCCGGGAGGAACCCGCATACGGAAATATCGCGGAGCTCGGTTTTGGCATTCTCCGGGACTTCGGGGTCAGGCCTGTGGGACAGATACTGCTCGATGAGAAGCTGGGGCTTCACATCGCCTTCGGCCGCAACGATCACTTCGGGGGGAAAGTCGGAGCCAGGGATTTCAGCTCTCCGGAAAAGGTCGTGCATATTGACCGCATCTATATACCGGAAATCCAGAATAAAATCCGGGTGGATTCCGTGAAACTGACCTACGGGAATAAAAAGACTGAAACCCTCATGAAAAATAACAGGTACACTCTGTTTAAAAAACAATTCGTATAATCCAAAAACAGGTGGCTCTTATGAAACATAAAGGTTACAGTTCCATGCCGTCCGGAGTGCACCGCCGGGATTTTCTAAAAATCACTGCGGGAACAGGACTGGTGCTGGGCGTACCCGGCATCTGGGGGAAAGCAGATGCCCGGACCGAACGGATCAAAACCAATATTGACGGCGCGTTAAGGGTGAAGAAAACCCGTTTTTCTTTGCCAGGTCCCTTTCCCGGAAAAGTGGTGGAAATTCACGATCCGGCTGCGGTTGTGGAGGACAGGACCCATGGAGAAGTGGTGAATGCCATGTTCGAAAGGGGGGTCACTGGACTCACAGGAAAGAACATGAAGCAGAGTTTCAAAATGTTCTTTACAAAAAAGGACGTTGTGGGGATCAAGGTGAATCCTGTGGGACCCGGCCTGATCAGCACCCATCCCGAACTCGTGGATGCGATCATTAATTGGCTCACAGGCCAGGGCATACCCCGGAAAAACATAATCATCTGGGACCGCTTCGATTACATGCTAACGGATGCAGGATTCACGTCTGAACGGTTTCCCGGAATCGGCATAGAAGGCCTGCAAACCATGGACGAGACCGCTGCGGAAGCCGCTGCCAGGGGCGAATCCGGTGATAACAGCCGCTGGCTCGATAAAAACGGCCATCATGTGAGCGAAGCCAGATTCGATGAGAATGTGTATTACTGGGCGGATGTGGAGGGGCCCGCGGAGGATCTCGCTTATCTGAACCAGCACGTGTTCAACGGCAAGTACTCGTATTTCGGCAGGCTATTGACCTCACTAAACTGATCAATGTGCCTGTTTTCAAGAACACAGGCAACGGCATCTCCATGGCCACAAAGAATCTGGGCTACGGCGCCATCTGCAACACCAACAGGCTTCATTCTCCCCTGTTCTTCGATGTATGCACTGAGGTTCTGGCTTTTCCCGTTATCCGGGACAAACTGGTACTGAACGTTACAGACGGCCTGGTGGGCCAGTATGACGGCGGTCCGGACGGGAACGCGCAGTTCCGCTACGTTTACAACACCCTGTTCTTCGCCACAGACCCGTTTGCTCTTGACAGGTTATGCCAGGAAATCCTGGTCGCCAAACGCAAGGAAATGGGTGTCAAAGTGAACGAACACCCCCGTTATACCGAGTATCTGCGTTATGCGGAACAGCTCGGTCTCGGCATCGGACACCTTGAAAAAATCGAGCATGTCCGGATATCCTGAGGCAGCGCCATGAAATCAGTGCGGGTCAAAATTTCCTGTCTGGTCCTCTTCTTTTCGATTTCCACGGCCGGTTATTCCGGTGTCCGGTTCCCGGAGCGCCTGCCTTCCGGATGGAAAAAATCGGGTTCCATGCGGTCATTCAACGCTCAAAACCTATTCCAGTATATCAATGGCGGCGCCGAGATCTTCAGGGAATTCGGATTTACGTCCATGTCCCTCGGGCGCTATGCCGGAGGGGATGAAGAGATCAGTATCGAATGCTATGAGATGGAAAACCCCGAGGCAGCACTGGGTATTTACCTGATCAAATGCGGGAGAGAAACCCCCTGGCCTCAAATTCCTTCACGCAATACGGGGAATCCATTCCAGCTCACTGTACTCAAAGGCTGTTATTTCACACAGATCAACAATGCCAGCGGCAACCGAACGAATATGTCAGTCATGGCCGATCTTGCCGCACAACTATTTGAAACGATTCCGGAAGAAACGGCAGCCCCATTCACACTTCTTCCGGAGGGATTTATCAAGGGATCGGAAATGCTCATCCGCGGACCCTATGCCATGGAGCCCGTTTTCACCTTCGGCAAAGGGGATGTTCTCCTTCTCAGAGGCAACGTTTTCTGCAGGGCAGGAGATTACAGGGATGAGGGCGGCAATGTGTACACGGTCATGATCATTCCCTATCCGTC
This sequence comes from uncultured bacterium, assembly GCA_964464265.1. Taxonomy (GTDB): domain Bacteria; phylum Zhuqueibacterota; class QNDG01; order QNDG01; family DSAB01; genus CAYXFJ01. Next base: position 15,784 of record CAYXFJ010000018.1, on the reverse strand, counting down.
TGAAAACGCCTCGGGAGAGGCATTCCAGCATCTCGTCCAGAATCTCGACAGCTATCTCGTGGCCCTTTATCAGGATGAAAACCGCCTGGTATTTATGGACCATCAGAACCGGTACGGTGAGGTATTGAAAACCGGCCACACGCTCGCCATAAAAATCAAACTTGCCAGCCGGCCGATCTGATTCGTGTTCCGGAAAAAGACATAAACCCCCTGTCCTTTTCGCATTCAGGAAAGTATTGACTTTGCGAATAATTGTTATCATATTTACGAACAAATGAATTCATCCACATTTGAAACAGACACTCAGGAGATGGCAGGACAGTGCCTCGTATATGCGGCTGTTCTGACATTCACCCTGCTCTGGTGTTCCGTCATCGTTCTTGAACCTCTGGCCCGCGCACACGGGGATACAATAACCTTTAGCGGTCCTGTTCGGTTCCTGTTTTCGCAGACCTGCCATCAGGAGCCTGACAGGTGCTATTTTGTTTCGGGACACCCCATGCCTGTATGCGCGCGATGCGCAGGGATATATGGAGGATTTCTCGCAGGGCTTATCGTCTATCCTCTGGTACGTGGATTTAAAACTTTACGTTTTCCGGACAAGAGGATCTGGCTTTCCGCCCTTGTCCCAATGGGCATCGAGTGGCTGGCCGGCATATCGGGGATTAAATCCCCGAACTGGCTTCGCTCCGCGACAGGATTGACGCCGGGTTTTGTCGCATCTCTGGCAGTACTGCCCGTACTCTTCGGAGCGGTTTCTAAAAATCCCCCGGGAGAACCGGATAAGCTCCAGACGCTGTCCCCTCCCTCTCATTCCCGCCGCCCGCAACCGGAAACCGGATCTTCTTCCCATCTGCCTGTCTGATTTTTTTAAGGGAGAGGAGGAATGAAGCGCAACTCATCCGCCATTGTAACCATTAACGAGAAGGAAGCACCATGCAGGAAAAACCGAGCAAACTGATCCCCGCGCTTATCGGAGGCGCATTTATCGGGGTCCTTTCAAGTGTACCGGTCATCAACATGGGCAATTGCCTCTGCTGTATGTGGATCATCCTGGGAGGCATCATCGCTGTGTATTACTACTCACGCAAACTCCCCCAGGATCAGATGCTGGTACAGTCCGATGGAGCTGTGGTCGGCCTGCTGGCCGGTGTTTTCGGCGCCCTTTTCAGCAGTCTTCTGACATATCTCCTCATGGCCATGATCGGTTTTGTACCCGGCCAGGGTATTATTGATTTTCTTGAATCGAACGATATGTCCGGCGAATGGAGAGAAATGCTGGAACTGATCAGCGAAGGCGGAGCCATACATCCCTTTTTCGTACTGATGAGCCTCATATTTGGCCTTGTGGTCAACTCTGCATTCGGCTTCGTGGGTGGGTTACTGGGAGTGTCTCTGTTCAGGAAAAAGACGCCCCCTGCCGGAACCCCGCCCCAGCCTGTTTCCCGATCCAGAAAACGAACCATCTGAAAAGAGGCCGTTATGCGAACCTTATGGACAATGATCTTCATCCTGGCGCTCGGGCTTTCCTGCTACAAAGGGCATGGACTCAGCCCCACAGCCATGGGTGAAGATGTTTCCGGAATCCAGGGACACCTCTCTTTCGTGGGACAATGGCCTGATTCCACCAGGGAAGTACGGGTTGCGGTATTGCAGCAATATCCGAAGGGCATGTCCGACGCAGACTCCATACTCGTGTTCGTACTCACCAATCTGGTCGCTTTCAGCGATACTATCCCGCGGAATACCAGGGAATACGATTTTGAACTGGTTGTGGAACCCGATATCTATGCCTGGATCCTTGTGGCGTGGTTTCCGGACAATCCGCTGTATCTGTTTGGAGTGAAGGAGCTCGGAGCTTATTACAAAAATCCGAACCAGCGCGAGTATCCAACTCCGGTGAGCGTCATACCGGGGACCATTACCCGGGACATAGACATGGTTGCGGACTTTGCCAACGTAAACAGTGACAGACCATTTTTTAAAAAGGGTAAGGAATGAATAAGCCTGTACATCCCCTTTGCATACGGATCCTCCGGTTGATTGTCTGTATCTTTCTTCTGGCATCGGCATATGCAGGTGCCCGTGCACAGACGGTCAGGGGCGCTATCAGCGGAATTATCACGGATGAAAAGAACGGTGAGTCTCTTTTCGGAGCCAATATCCTGCTCACAGGCACTGTTCTCGGAACAGCGGCAGACAGTGAAGGCAGATTCTCGATCGGGAATCTGCCCCCAGGCATTTACGAAGTCGATATCTCCATGATGGGCTATAAAAAACAGACCCTCAGGAATGTCCGGGTTTCCCCCGGACAGAATGTCATTCTGGAAATTGAACTTGAGACCACTACCCTGCTTCAGCCCGGCCTGCTGGTCACTGCATCCAAGCGCAAACAGCACATTGAAGATGCACCCACATCCGTGGATGTGCTGGACATCAAAGAAATTCAGTCAAGACACGCGACCAATCTCGATGAGATCCTTCAAAACACGGCAGGCTTCGGAATCACAGACGGACAGATTGACCTGAGAGGCTCCACAGGTTTCAACTGGACTGCCGGAAGCCGCGTGCTGGTGATGCTGGACGGACATCCCCACATCACGGGCGACAGCGGAGGGATCAACTGGGATTCCATTCCAGTGGAAGAGGTGGAAAGGGTAGAGATCGTCAAAGGCGCGGGATCCGCGTTGTATGGTTCAAACGCCCTGGCAGGAATGGTCAATATCATCACACGGGAGCCAACTCCCTACCCGGAAACCCGTTACCGTCTCACATGGGGATTCTACGATGAACCTGCCTATCCGGAGTGGCGCTGGACTGACCGCTTCCTCACCTACAGGATATTCGAAAAAAAGAGCCTGAATCTCCTTCACTCTCTTTCATTTGGCGGGCTGGACTTATCCCACAGCCGTCAGATCGGATCCACCGGCATGGTTATCTCTGTAGGACGCAAGACAAGTTCCGGTTATCAGGAGAACGGGGATTACTCCCGCTGGAACGTGACCGGCAAGACAAAAACCCGCCTTTCCCAGGATAAAACCCTCACCATCCTTGGCAACTGGGCTTCGGACGACCACGGTGACATCATCCAGTGGACGAGCCAGGATCATCCTCTGGAGGCGCCGGACAGTGAACTTGGAAACCGTGTCCTGAATCAGAAGAACAAGATCCAGACCACTTTTCAGCATGCGGTCAGCGAAAAGTTAGCCTATACGGTCAAGGCCAACTGGTATTACAGTTACTGGCATAATTATTTCAGGGACAATCAGGATTACGCCAAAACTCACCGCTGGGGAGCTGAGGCTCAATTCGATTACCATCTCGGAAAGCAGTCCTTCACTTTCGGTACGGAAGCGATCGCCCACAGGACCCACTCCCTGATCTACGGGGATCATCATACCTGGGATTATGCAGTTTACGGCGAAGATGAGCTTAAAATCGGCAGCCGCTGGACATTCAATATGGGGACAAGGTTTGATTATCATATAGTCCCCGAGGTCGTATCAAGCAGTCAGTTAAGTCCCAGGTTCGGCCTGGTCTGCAGACCGGCTGAGGGAACGTCTTTAAGACTCTCTGCAGGACGCGGATTCAGGGCTCCTTCCATAGCCGAAGTATTCGCCAATATCACAGTTTCCGGATTTCATGTGGTTCCCAACCTGAACCTGAAGACCGCGGAAAGGGCCTGGAGTCTTGAACTGGGTGCAAGACAGGTACTGTCCTTTCAATCACCCGGAAGATCCAGAGCGTTCAGCGAAAATCCTTTCCTGTGGTTCCTTGATCTCATCGATCCGGGGATCATCCTCGA
>CAYXFJ010000018.1:10037-11969 GCA_964464265.1 uncultured bacterium | reverse complement strand
GGAGCCGTTTTCTGGAATGATTACAACAATATGATCGATGTGGATCTCAATCCTGAATTAATGGCCTTCCAGTTCATCAACCTGGGCAGGGCGAGAAACCAGGGGGCTGAAATACGTGCGAGCTTCACGGTTTTCAACAATCTCATACAGGGAACGGCGGGTTATACTTATGTGGATGCAGAAGACATGGAAACCAGAAAACCTCTGAATTACCGTTCAAGGCACCGTGTGGTCACGGGAATCACCTTCAATACAGGGCGTTTTTCTCTGGGATGGGATTACCGGTACGCGAGCCGTGTAGAAGAGGTTGTGAACATATTCCGTTCTGATGAACGGGTTCCCATGCATGTCATGGACGGACGCCTGAACGTGGATATGGGAAAGATCCATATCCTCCTGGAAGCTAAAAATCTGGGCAATTACCACTACTCGCTGAGGCAGCGTTGCCTGGAACCGATCCGTCATTTCGTCATTTCATTAAGAGGAACCCTTTGAAAAAACTGGCATCCATCATTTTCGGGCAATCACCGTCTACAACAGGAGGAGGCATCTGTGACAGACAAACTTACTGATTTTCGCCAGCTCAATGTCTGGCAGAAAGCCCATAAACTCGTTCTGGATGTGTATGAAATTACCAAGAAATTCCCTAAAGAAGAACGGGGTGAACTGGTTTCCCTGATCCGCCAGGCTGCGATGAACATACCCATCAAGATCGCTGAAGGCTTCATGAGAAGAAGTCCCAGGGATAAAGAGAACTCGTATAAGATCAGCCAGGAAGCTCTCGAAGCTTTGAAATACTATTTGATCCTTTCCGTGGACCTGGAATATATCAAGGCCAGCGAAGAACTGATGCTTTCGGTCGAAGAAGTCGGACGAATGCTCACAGGTCTGGTCCGGTCTGTCAGGAATTGAAACACAGGAAACCGGAAACCCCGTGACCGGACTGAACGAAAGAAGAGAAGAACCGATGAAGTCTGATTTTCCCGTCCGGACTCTTTTGATCGCAATGCTGGCAATCGTTCTTTACGGGCAGCGCTGCACGCCCCCCCCTCCAAAGATAAGGACTGCAGAGATACAGAACCCAAAACCTCCGTCCGGTGATATCCCTTTCAGCGAAATAGAGTTGAGGACACAAGACGGGGAGGAGGACTCCCATTACCTGGGTCACGCGGAAAAGTCTTTCAGGGCACAGGATATTGAAGCGGAACTTCTGGTCGTGCATGTATTCAGCCTGTACTGTACCCTCTGCCAGCAGGACGCACCCAATGTTAACATGTTCTATAAAACACTGGGAGAAAAAAACCTGAACGACAGGATCAAGATGATCGGCATTGCCGTGAAAGACTCCCGGTCCGAAGCCGATCTGTTCAAGAAGAAGTTCAGGCTTGGATATCCCGTCTTTCCTGACGAGGATATGACCATTGCGTTTTCCCTGAATGTACAAAAAACTCCCACTCTCGTATCGTTAATTAAAAATCAGCAGGGATCATGGGAAACGATCGATTTCAGGGAAGGTGCGCTTCACGAAACGGACAGTTTCCTGGAGCTTCTGATGTCCAGGCTCAGTGACCTGAAAGAGAAAAGGGAGCATGGGCACAAAAAACCGGCTTCGCATGACCGCCGCTCCCGGTGAACTGAATGGATACGAAGTTAAAGGAAAGTGACATGCCGAAACCCGTCATGATCAGTGTATCCGGTATACGCGGCATTGTGGGACAGGGGCTCACTCCAGAATTACTGGTCAATTACGCTGCCGCTGCAGGTACTTTTTACGGGAGAGGTAAAGTGATGGTCGGCAGGGATTCCAGAGTCACGGGGGAAATGGTCAAATCAGCCGTTTTTTCCGGGCTGATCTCCGTTGGCTGTGATCCTGTTGATCTGGGGATTTGCTCGACTCCCACGGTAGAGTTGTCCGTGCAGAATTCCGATGCT
>CAYXFJ010000018.1:8272-10027 GCA_964464265.1 uncultured bacterium | reverse complement strand
GACGGTGCGGCATCCGCACACGATGGGATTAGTGATTACGGCATCGCACAACCCGGTGGAATGGAATGCACTGAAGCTTCTGACGAGAGAGGGAATGTTCCTCGATGAGGAGGAGGGGATGAAGGTCGGGCGGATCGTGGAAAAGAAGGCCTTCCGGTATGTGCCCTGGAATGAGGTGGGACGGATACAGAGCGACAGCCATGCCACTGAAAAGCATATTCAGGCTGTTTTAGGAATACCCTTTCTCGACATCCAGGCAATTCGCAGGCGCAGGTTCCGGGTTGCGTTCGACTGCGTTAACGGTGCCGGCGGAACTATCCTGCCTCCGCTGCTGGATGAACTGAACTGTGTGACTTTTCCCCTGAATCCGGAACCCACAGGCCTCTTTGCGCACACGCCGGAACCGGTCCCGGAAAATCTTCAGGACCTGGGGAAGGCTGTCAGGAAAAACAGAGCTGAAATAGGTTTCGCAGTGGATCCTGATGCGGACCGTCTGGCCATAGTCTCGGAACAGGGCGAACCTCTGGGAGAGGAATACACCATTTCTCTGGCCGTGCAGTTCATCCTATCGAAAAGGAAAGGAACGGTCGTGGTCAATATGTCCACAACGCGCGCGGTGGACGACCTTGCATCAAGAATGAAGTGCCCCGTTCTTCGCACAAAAGTGGGTGAGATACACGTGGCTAAAAAGATGAAAGAAACCGGTGCAGTGATCGGAGGCGAGGGCAATGGAGGCGTGATTTTGCCGGAAGTTCATCTGGGAAGGGACGCGCCTGTGGCGATCGTCCTCACGCTTCAGCATCTTCTTGAAGCAGGCATAACGGTCACGGACCTGTGGAAAAGCCTTCCGGAGTACGTGATGGTCAAGAAGAAGATGACCATCGGATCTGCAGATCCGGATGAACTGCTGAAAATGCTCGAGAAAAATCACAGAAAGGAACAGCTGGACCTGCTCGATGGTATCAAAATTAACAGCCGTGATCACTGGGTGCATATTCGCAAATCCAATACGGAACCCATTATTCGGGTAGTTGCAGAGGCAAAAACACGGGTTGCATCCAATGCCGTGTGCGAGCAATATATGGAAGAAATACGGAACATAGCGGGGCTTACCCGGTAAAACCGGCAAAAAAAACCGCAATGATCCATCAGCTTCAGGTACAGAGACAAAATTTCTTCTTGACTTTTTCGGTCAGGATGAGTACAATAGATAAAGGATTTTCAATAATTTGTGGCGGTTTGTGATCATTAATCCTGCAAGGAGGTTATATGGTCAAGGATAAAAGGTTTTTCATTCTGGTATCGCTTGTCCTTTATGGAAGCCTTTTTGCTCAATATACCATCCCCGGGGAAGAACGTCCCGCGATCGGGATAGCGACCACATTCTTTGTGGATACGACCGGTTCCGCAGCAGTGGATGTGGGCGCAGCCGGTGAAAACGTGTACTGGGACTTTTCACAGCTCGGATTGACAGGCATTCCCTTCCAGCAGCAGGTTCTGGATGTCACCACATCCCCTGCCGCCGACAGTTTTCCGGATGCCCAGTGGGTGGTGACGAGCAAGCAGTGGCTTTCTGTCAAAGCCCTGCCTCCGGTTCTGCCGGCTCCGGTGCGCGGTCTTTTCACCATGGATATTTTCGAGCGCATGGAGAATGATACAACCTTTGGTGTGGGGGTGGCTGCTGAAACTCCCTTTTACAGCGGTGCATTCCGCTATGAGAAAGAATCCGTGGATTACCCCTATCCTCTCGAATAC
>CAYXFJ010000018.1:0-8262 GCA_964464265.1 uncultured bacterium | reverse complement strand
GGGAAGGGCTGGGTTCGTAAAAACAGATTCGGCGCGGACATAACGATCATGATCGGCACGACTCCGCTGCCGGTCACTCTTCTCATCTCGGACAGCACCGCATTAGAGGTGGACGCGTGGGGTGAGATTGCCCTTCCTATGGGCACCTATCCCTGCCTCAGGTTGAAAACGCACCGTTTTCTCGATGTAAAGGCATTTGTACTGGGATCATGGGTCACAGTATCCGATGACAATTTCATGATTTACGAATGGCATGTCCGGAAAGCGGGCATGATCATGCAGATCGCCTCGCATTCGGGTGAGACATCCGAAACCTTCACCGAAGCAGGTCTCGTTCTGAGAATGGATGACAGCAATGTGCTGACCGGAGTGGAATGCGATCCTCAGTGCGCAGGGGAAAGCGGGATACCTGAAGCGTTCACACTAATGCAGAACTATCCCAATCCCTTTAATCCATCTACGACCATCACGTATGCACTGTCTGAACCCTCGAATGCAGATCTGCGGATCTACTCCCTTCTGGGGCAGGAGATCATGGCGGTCAGCGAGGTCAAAGAGGCAGGATTGCACAGATTCACCTGGTACGGAATGGACAGGCTGGGGAGGCAGGTTCCGGGAGGGATTTATTTCTACAGGCTGGAGGCGCAACCCCTGTCCGGGGGCAGCGCTTTTCTCGATATCAGGAAAATGATCCTGATGAAATGAACTTGAAGACCGGATTCCGCAAAAAGGGGAACGGTTTCAAAGAGATGATATAATGCAGGCTTAAAAAGGCTGATCCCGGACTTCGAGGACCAGCCTTTTTAACATTCTGCCCTGAACCTGCAGCGGATTCGCCCGTAAAAATAAGGATGAGAGATCATCCTGGATCACCCGCTGTCGCGGAGGCAAGTCCATCCGAACAAGATCAGGAAAAATCGTATTGCTCTTACTGTTTGTACCCGCTCTTCTTCTGGGCAAGGGCAATAAATACCGTTTCGGTGAAATGAAAATACTGAACGAAGCGCTTGTTTTCAATTTCCAGCTGATCGGCTTCCTCAACGACGATTTGCTGAATGGACTCAGAAAAGGATTGACAGCTGCCATCGAATATCAGATACAGGTCTGGAAAATCAGGCCACGCTGGGTGGATGAGCTCGCCGAGGAGAAATTCATCCGGATGAAGATCGGCTATGATACATGGGAACAACGTTACATGCTTGCCCGTGCGGATGGAAGAATCGATCTGACACATGAGGACAGGTTGAAGGAAAGATGCTCCACGCTCCAGGACTACCCGCTTATCCCTGTCAGCGATATGGAGGACGGCTCTGAGTATTATATTACGGTAAAGGCCGTGCTTCAGCCCATGTCTGTGGAAAATTACCAGGAGATCAAGCGCTGGCTTTCAGGTGAGGTGAAGGAGCTCAATCCCAAAGCCATTTCCTCTTCACGGTCACCCGGCAAAAAAGCGGGTAACTGGCTGCTGGGCTTGATCCTGAACCTGTCGGGATTCGGAGACCGTCTTGTTTCTGCAAAAAGCCCGGTTTTCCGGATTCAGAATGGAACGGTCATTAATCAGGAAGCAGGAAGTTAAATCCTGTCCGCTGTCCTGACTCAATCCGGGATGCGTTCTCCATGAAGCATTCCGGGAACAGGACCGGGTAAACAAAAAGCCAGGAGATAACGTCTCTTTACATGCACACCCGGAGTAGAAAAGGTGCCATGGAAAAATGAGCACTATTGCATGGAAATGGCATAATGGGTGTGGAAAAGGGAAAGCAATAAGGAGGCTCCAATGAAATCTCTATCGATAAAGGTCCTTTTTTGTGTAATGGGGATCTCTGCTGTTTTACTGTCCGGCTCGTCACCATCCTATGGATCAGGCATTTATTCTGCCGATGAGGTCACCGGGGGAATTCTGCGATACAACGCACCGTTCACAATACATTACACACCGGACCCCGTGCAGATCAATATCCCTCAAAGTTCCAGAGGATTCGTGCTCCTTTTCCATAAGGATCTGTTCAACCCTCCGGAAGTGATTGATATGGTCAGGAAGAAAAATACATGGGAAACCACCTTTACCCTATCCGATACTTCCATTAAGATGGTCATGCTCGCCTTCCAGGCACTGGATTCGCTGGGTCTACGTTCGACAGCTTCGATAGCCGATAACAGGGGTCAGTACTGGGATTTACTCGTGTATAACCCGGCAGGCCAGCCTGTAAGGGGCGCCTGCGAAGCAAGGGCGGCTTCCTTTACAGGTATGGGTGGAAAGAGAAAGGAAGATCTGGACAAGGCGCTGGACGAGATCTTAAAGGAGTTGAAACTCTATCCTGAGAATCTGACTGCGCGCAGTCTATATTATTCCATTCAGCTCCGGATAAACAGCTCCGATGCCTATACACGGAGTACGATCAGAAAAGATGTGGAAAAAATTCTGGCGAGGGATCCTGAAAATGAGAAGCTGCTCCGGTTCGCCCTGCAATCTTACCGCATGATCGGCGCATCCGATGAAGCTGAAGAGATCGAGAAAACCCTGATCGAAAAAGATCCCGGGGGTGAACAGGCGGCCATGAGCGCTCTGAATGAGATCATGCAGGAGACAGACGAAGAATTACGAAATACGGAGCTTGAAGATTTTCTTCTGGAATATCCCGAATCCAGGCTGACCGAACTGGCGCTGAGCACTCTGGCCACATCAGCTATTGAACAGGGCGATTCCACGGCAATGATCAATATCGGGGACCGCATTCTGAAAAAAGGCTACACTCCCGCATCGGCCAGTGCCCTGGCCGGGCTGGCCGGTGTCCTCACTGAAAACAGATACAAAACCAATCGTGCCGTAGCTTATGCGGACAGGGCATTAAGGATCATCCTGGAGACAGGTTACAGCATGAAACCGCCTGAAGCCAGCAAGGAAGACTGGGAGCAGCAGGTCAGATTAACCGAAGCCAGATACCGGGATATTCTCGGATGGGCCATCGTTCAAGCGGGAAGGCTGGGCGAAGGTATCCCGCTGCTCCGTCAGGCAACACAGGGAACACGGCAGCCCAGTGTATTCCTCCATATGGGACTTGCACTGGAACAGGCGGATTCCCTGGAGCAGGCGCTGCCCTGGTATGCGCGGGCCGGCTCATTTGAGGGAGAGATCGGTGATGCTGCCCGTCAGTACCTGCAGTCTCTCTGGGAACGTCTATCGAAAAATCCGGCTGAAATAGACGGCTATCTGGAAAACGAAGCCCGTGTGGTTCACGAGGACTACAGGCGCCGTGTACTCGAAAGGAGAAATGTGAGGAAAGCCCCTGATTTCGAACTGGAAGATATTTCGGGCGGATGGATACGGCTGTCGGACCAGGAAGACAATGTGGTGATTCTCTGTTTCTGGGCTACATGGAGCGAGTCGTCGCGCCGGTTGATGGCGGATCTCGAGGAGCTGGCAGGCAAGTACGGCCGGCGTGTGCTTTTTATGACCATTGCCCTGGATCTGAAACAGCGGACAGTCGATATCTATGCGGAGAAAAACGATATCGGGCTGCCGGTAGCCATGAATGCGGACACGGACAAGGATTATCAGCTTCAGGGAGTCCCGACTCTTTACGTCATCGATAAAAAAGGAAAAGTCGTTTTCGAACACAGGGGATACAGTCCGGATATAAAAGAAATTCTTAAGATCGAGTTTGAAGATCTGCTGAAATAAAACCTTACAGCAAAAGTGAACTATACTCCAGAACCTGTTTATGAAAAATAAAACGGTTGGTAACAGCTGCTTCAGGTCATGGCTGGTGCGGATAATACCGTTTTGCATTCCGGTTTGCGTGCTTACGCCACTGTTCTGTTTCTCCCAGACCGTTCCTTACAAAACGAAATCCTTCCGTATTGAGGACAATGCCGTTGATCTGGCAGCCGCAGATGTGGCAGGATCCGGTTTCAAGGATATTCTGGTATTTCATACGCGGAGACGTTTTCCGGAAATACGGGGGGAACGGTTTGTATCCATTTACGTTCAGGACAGCACAGGATTTCCCGAACAACCCGCCCTGACACGGGAACTGCGCAATGAAATCCTTTACGATACCGGAGACATGGACGGGGACGGAAAACAGGAACTCCTTTTTCTGGAGAGGGATGGAATTTACAGGTGGAGACCGGGAGAAGAAAATCGGGATGCCCCTTCCACGAGGATCATAGAGACCGGGAGCGTGCTTCAGGCTCATGATCCGGAGGATATCCGTAGATGGGATCTTCTTGAGGATATAGATGAAGACGGCAGATACGAGGTCATTGTACCTGAAGCTGATCAGATCCACATCTATGAATCCACTTTTAACGGGACCTACAGACTGAAGCAGAGGCTTTGGTCATCCCAGCGCTACCATATCAACGGCCGTGACGGACTGACCTTCTCCCTTACTCTCCCCAGACTGGTCCTGGCCGACTATAATGGCGACAGTCTCAGGGACATACTCCTGATCCATGACCGGAATGTGAACGTGTTCCTTCAGCATCCGCGGTCCTATTCCGATTCACTGCCATCTCTCTCGCCTCCGGATCTCAGGTACAACATGGACCTGTGGAACGTACAATCCGCAAACTCCGCCCTGCCTGAATCGGAGCTGGTGGTGGAAATCGCGGATCTGAATCATGACGGTTACGCGGACATGCTGCTTTCAAGTGCTCCAAGAGCTTCTTTCACCCATTCCATCAGCCAGATCCAGATCTACATGAATAAAATGGGGCGTTATGGGAGATTCCCGGATCAGGTGCTGACAACGGATAACTTCGGCGGTGAGCATGTCATCAAAGACTTTAACGGGGACGGACTGACAGATCTGGCCATGCTGACATTTAAAGTCGGCTTTATCCAGGCGGCCAAATTCTTTCTCACCCGGAAAACGAGCAACAGTTATCATTTCCATTTCATGTCTCCTGGCGGTATCACTTCCCCATCAGGAAAAGTCGCTTTCTCCCGCAAATTCTATCTGAACGAACTTTTCGGAACCGCGATGTGCGTCAGTTTCGACGGAGACTTCAATGCCGATGGAAAGGATGATTTTCTCATTGGTACGGATACGGAAGAACTGAGTATCCATTATGCGGAAGGAGAAGGCCGTTTCAGTAAAAAGGCCGGAATGAAAATCACGGCGCCTCCTTCCGGACGCCTGCTGGTGCAGGATATCAATGAAGACGGCTTTGCGGACATAATGATGTGGTACCCTCCAGACCATGACGCCGGTCAATGGATTCTGATACAGAGTCAAAACCCATGAAATTTTTTCGACCTGTTCTTTCGTCCATCCTTTATCTGGTTCCGGTCATGCTGGGCGCACAGGAGCCTCTTCTTGAAGGGATCGCCCTGTACGGTAATAATCTCACGCACGAACGGACCATTCTTCAGGAGCTGGATCTCAGGATCGGCAGGCCCATCCGCTTTCAGGACCTCGTGAAGGAAAGGGCATGGCTCCTGCGCCAGGATTTTCTCAAGCGCATCGAGTTCCAGGTAAAACCCGGAACCATCGAAAACCGTCAGGTGCTGATGCTTGTCGTGCAGGAAAAAGGGATACTTTCTGCCAGCCCCATTCTCAGCAATAACGATGTGTTTGGATGGTATGCGGGAATAAAGGTCGCTCACAGGAACCTCTTTGGAAGACGCAACCGCCTTGAAACCACACTTCAGTTCGGAAGCGTCCGCCATTTCGGGATCACATGGATCTATCCCTGGTTCGGCGGGTCTCTCCGTCTTTTTACTGAATTATCAGCCTATTACCGCTCCTTCAGTTATCTGTACACGGATTACACGCCTCATTTCAACGAGAGGGACGAGGGAATCATCTGGTCATTCGGCAGAGGCATCACGCGTCACGGCAGGATCGGATTACGGTCAGGAATAGAAGGAATAAGAGTGGACCGCCCCGGTGTCACCCGTTCAGGAAACAAGGACATCCTGTCCTCGCTCGAACCCTTTCTCGAATGGGATTTCAGGGACTGGCCGGTATATCCGAAAACCGGCCTGTATCTCCGGTACGGGTATCAGTGGTACGGAGTATTCCAGCCTTACCGGTTCGGAAGAATGACAGCCGACCTCCGGATCTACAGACCCGTCTATCATGATAATATACTGGCAGTTCAATCCATGGTGCAGCTGTCCGCAGGCGGGGTTCCCGTTTACAAGCGGATACACATGGGAGGCGGAAAGACTCTGCGCGGGTACGGCACGGGCGACCTTGCCGGCGAGAACAATTTTCTCGTCAGTATGGAATACCGTTTCCCCATCCTGTACGAAAGGAACCCCCTCGCCGGAATAAACGCAGGATATGCGGGTGTTCTCTTCCTGGATACCGGTGCCGCCTGGTTCCGTGGCGAAGCGCTGCATCCCCATATGATCAGGGGGTCTGTTGGGTTCGGCATGCATATGATCTGGGATCATTTCGTGGTCCGCCTGGAATACGGATATCACGGACAGGGCATGGGATTCGTGAATGCAGGTACAGGAGTGAAGTTCTGATGCACGGACAGTCCTGTGTGTTCAAATTCCGGGCAAGGACTCTGCTATCCGGATTTAAAGCGGATCATCGGCTGAGGACAGGTTTACCGATAAAAAAAGAATACGGTCCCCTGCTTTCAGGATTGGCCCTCTCATTTATCCTGTATCTCAATCTTCCCGCACAGTTCCTCGTGGATTCCACACTGGCAGGACAGACCATAAGAGCCATAGAAATCAGAGGGAACGAAAAGACCAGAGCTTCTGTCATTCTCCGGGAAATGGAGCACCGGGTGGGTGATCCGCTGGACATTAACCGTATGGAAGAGGACAGAAAACGTATCCAGAATCTCAATCTTTTCAACAGGGTCGTCATTCTGACAGAACACGATACGGTCCAGAATGGAGTCATGGTGCAGGTATGGGTCACGGAAAGCTGGTACATTTTCCCCTATCCCATACTCTTTATTCACGACAGGGACTGGGACAAATTCTCCTACGGAGCGGGACTCGTCCATTTGAATTTCCGGGGAAGAGCTGAGACACTCGCTGCCTCTTTCTGGCTGGGCTACGATCCCTCCATTCAGCTCGAATATGACAATCCCTGGATCGGAGGCAGCCGGAATCTCAGTGTGAGGTTTGTGGGATATTACAGCCGGATCAGGAGCAAGCATTTTCAGGATGTAAATGAAAACCATACCGGGTTGAAGGGGACCCTTGGGAAACGATTCGGCCTTTTTACCTATCTCAGCCTGTCCATGGGCTATAAGGAAGTGACATTCTCACCTCCTGTATCCGGACAGACCCTGCTTTCCGGAGGCAGGGACCGGCTCCCGAATCTGGGCCTTCTCTTTGTCAGGGATACACGGGATCTGAAAGAATACCCTCACAGCGGATGGTATTTCAGCCTGTCTGCCATCCAGACCGGGTTCCCTGCCCTGGTCGTGAATTATTTAAGAACCGGTCTTACCCTGAAACAATTTACACCCGTCGGAAACTGCACGATCGCAATGAAACTCGCCCTCAACCTCTCCGGAGGGAAAATCCCTGTATACGACAGGATCTACCTGGGTTACGGCGACCGCGTACGGGGTCACTTCTATGAAACCCGGGAAGGCGAAGAAGGGTTTCTGGCAGGTCTTGCGTTCCGGTTTCCCCTGCTGCCGGTCCGGTATTTCGATCTGGGAAGCATACATCAGCTGAAAAACCTGAAATTCGGTATCAGCGCGGGCTTTTTCGCGGATACGGGTACGGTCTGGTATCAGAACGAAAAGCCCTCACTGGGATCCATGCTCTCCGGTTTTGGAGCGGGTCTTCACATTCATCTGCCCTATATTAATCTTTTAAGAATAGAGCTGGCATTCGACGAGCAGGGGCACGAGCAGTGGATCGCAGACCTGTATGTTGATATTTAAAGGAAAGATCATGCACTGGGAAAGCTTCTATGTTCCGCCGGACCGCGTCGAAGGGCAGGAGGTGCGTTTCTCCAGAGAGGAAACACATCATCTGAAAGTGCTCCGTAAAAAGATCGGAGACAGGGTCTGGACTGTTGACGGCGAGGGAAGTGCTCATGAAGTGGAGCTTACCCTGCTTCGCAGTCCGGAGGCCGGAGGCAGGATCATCAAGACCCGCAGGCGCACCGGCGAACCTCTGGCTGAGATCAGCCTCGGTCAGGCGGTCCTGAAGGGAGACCGCTTCGACTGGCTTGTGGAAAAAGCCACTGAGATCGGTGTGAGAAGGATCATACCTGTCCATACAGCCTATACAGCCGTAAACGCCGATCTCAGTGGCTTTTTCCA